>JBGTKQ010000151.1:0-8347 GCA_041744555.1 Pyrinomonadaceae bacterium | reverse complement strand
GGTGTTGCGACCGGAAGCGGTTTGGTGGTTGTGTTATTCGTGACCGACTTAACGCCTTCGACCGCACCTGCCGAAGCGGCAGCTTTGTTCTTGACCGTAATGTCAGCAACTTCGCCCGTCAGTGTTGCGATTCCATCCTTGACCGCGACCGTCACCCCTGTGACTCCATCGGCTGTAAGCTTTGCCTGAACGGCAGTCTGCAATGCGGCATCGCTCTTGCCGCATGCGGCCATAAACATAACCGCTGCAATCGTTAGTATCGTTAGAAACTTGATCTTCATTGTTCCTCCAGTTTTGAAACGTAATGCCTTTACTTATGGTAGACCGCATGCCCTGCTTGGAAAAGGAGCGATCGCGTCACAAAATCCTCCCCGAAAATGCGCGGGTTCATCAAATGAATGTGATGGCTAATATCTTGGTGTATCCGGCAAAAAATATCAACTAAAAATATGTCTCTGTTAAGAAAACACCTGTTCGGCGATCTGGCCGGCGATCTCGTACGAGTTGAATTCGGGCCTAATTATGAAATGCCAGTCAGCGAGACAGTAAACGGACTGGCGAGCCTCGAAGAGTTCGAGCGCGGCAGCCTTGTTTCGAGCCAAGGGCCGGTCTTTTCGGGAATTGCGAATGTTCTGCCAGCAGTGGTCGAATGTAGATTCGAGCCATATACTTGTCAGCCCATGTGAACGAATAATGCCGCGATTTTCTTCGAGCGTCCACGTGCCGCCGCCAAGCGAGATTATTCGAGCCCGCGTTTCGGTAAGGAGCCGAACTAGATGTTCACTTTCGATCTGGCGATACGCCGGAAGCCCGTCCGAATCAATGATCTTGGCGATCTTTCGTTTCGTTTTTGCTTCAATGAAATTATCGAGATCGACCTGTTTCGAACGCGTCAAAGACGCAAGATGCCGCGCGACGCTGGATTTCCCAACGCCCATAAAACCGGTCAACACGATTCGCTTTGCTTCAGCCATTTCTGTTATCGAACTGTAACCGATTCGAGCGTCTCGAAAAAATGGGGAAATGACACCGCGGCTGAATCGGCATTTACGATCGTCGTCTCACCCGCCGCTAAAAGCCCTGCGATAGCAAACGCCATTGCGATCCGATGGTCGCCATAGGAATCGATCTCGGCACCTTTCAAATGTGATCGTTCGACCCGAAAACCGTCGTCAAATTCAGTTATATTAGCGTTCATCCGCCGCAGGTTCTCAACTATAGAATGTATGCGATCAGATTCTTTTACTCGAAGCTCACCAGCTCCGCGAATCTCGAGGCCGCTTTCAAGCTGCGTCCCGAACACGGCAAGTATTGGCACTTCGTCGATCAGATTGGCAACGACCGGCCCGTCGATTATCGCGTCATGTTTTGCAACAGCGGGTAATTCGCGGCCTACAACTTCGACCGTCGCGACCGGTTCTCCGGCCTGCTCGCATTTATCGCTCAACACGATATCTACGCCAAGTTTTCGTAGAACATCGAAAAGACCGGTTCGCGTCGGGTTGACACCAACATTCGGCATAACGATCCGCGAACCCTTGAGGCAAGCGGCAGCCACAACGAAAAAGGCGGCTGAAGAGATGTCCGACGGCACGGTGAGATCGCAGGCAGTTAGTCTTGAACCGCCAATCACTGAGACCCGCTTACCATGATTTACGGGTGTTTCAGCTACATTGATGCCAAATCCACGAAGCATTCGTTCGGTGTGGTCGCGTGTCGGAACTGCTTCGATCACCGAAGTCTCGCCATTCGCCCAAAGTCCGGCTAGCAGAACGCATGATTTTATCTGTGCCGAAGCGACCGGAAGAATGTATTCGATCGGCGCAATAATTCCAGTCCCTTTTATGATCAATGGTGCACTGCCATTATCCGATCCGATCGCGACGCCCATTTCAGTAAGCGGGCCAATAACTCGCTTCATTGGCCTTTTGCTCAACGATTCGTCGCCGATCAGTGTCGAATTAAATGATTGGCCTGCGAGAATGCCTGAGATCAGCCGCATCGTCGTACCGCTGTTCCCGCAATCGAGCGGCTTTGTCGGTTCTTTCAGTCCACCAAGCCCGACGCCGTGGACGACTACCGCCGTTCCGTTCCGCTCAATATTTACGCCTAGTGCACTAAGGCAATCGAGCGTTGATGAACAATCTTCACTCGCGGCAAAGTTCTCGATATTCGATGTTCCGTCCGCGATCGCTGCAAGCATCGCCGCCCGATGAGAGATAGATTTATCGCCGGGCAAAACGATGGTTCCGGAAACCGATCTGGCGCTAAGAACTTTCATTGATATAATTTTACGTTGAAATCATTCGTTTTGTCTTGACACGGAACCCGTTAAGCCGATAACTTACAAAGAATAGCGTGACACCTGTACAAGAATACAAACTACCGACTCGGATCGAATCGGTTGACGATGCCGCACTAAACGCCGAGCAATTTGCTCGCGACAACGGCTTTGGCGACGATGTCGTTTCGGCAATTGACCTCGCGGTGCGTGAATCGGTAGCTAACGCCGTAAAGCACGGCAACAAGTTTGACGAGAGCAAACACGTCGAAGTTAGGTTTGCAAAGCTCGAAGAAGGTCTTGAGATCCAGGTTCGCGATTTTGGTGCAGGGTTTGAGATCGAGGAAATTCCCGACCCGACCGACCCGGCCAACCTGCTAAAGACAAATGGCCGAGGCATCCTGTTTATGAAGTCTTTTATGGACGAGGTCGAATGGGAACAGGCAGTCGGAGGCGGTATGCGGGTAAAAATGTTGAAACGCGGCTAGTTCCCTGCAAAGTTTCATAGACTTTGAACATAAGTTGTTCTAAAATCGGCTTTCAATTTGATCACTATACTTTGAGGAGATAAAAATGTCTGATATCACAATTTCTGAACGCCAGGCGGGCGATGTTTCGATTCTTGACCTTTCGGGCAAGGTGACCATTGGTGAAGGCAGTGTTGCCCTCCGTAATG
This sequence comes from Pyrinomonadaceae bacterium, assembly GCA_041744555.1. GTDB lineage: Bacteria > Acidobacteriota > Blastocatellia > Pyrinomonadales > Pyrinomonadaceae > OLB17. Next base: position 5,390 of record JBGTKQ010000151.1, on the reverse strand, counting down.
CCATCCGCCGAATGCTTGGCGAAGGCAAAAGCAAGATCCTTTTGAATCTCGGCGGCGTTGGCTATGTCGATTCGAGCGGTATCGGCGAATTAGTTTCCAGCTTTACAGCGGTAAACAAAGAAGGCGGATCGCTTAAATTACTGAACTTAACCCAAAAGATACAGGATCTACTTGCCATCACCAAGCTTTTGACGGTGTTTGACGTTTTCGAGAACGAGGCCGAAGCACTTGCTTCGTACAACTAATTCACGAAAGTCCGAAGGATTTTGGGGGTAAGGGTGGAAATGCATCCCTTGCCCTCATTTCTTTTGGCGGGGCATCTTTGATGTACGAACAATCATCAATTCTCTGTTAAGTTTTTTGCGTTAAACGGCCATATTCGTCAAATGAAATCGATATTAGCAATACTATTAGCCTTTGTTTTTTCTGTGAGTGTTTTTGCTCAGGCTTCGCCGGTCGGGTTTGATCTAACTAATTTCGGTGTTCGGATCGAACCCGATCGCCGGGTAATGGCCGTTCTTGCGACGTTAGAAGCCGCTCGGACGACCAACGCAGCGGGCGAATCGGTGCCGGTTCTGAACACTCCGTTGTCCGCTCAAGGCGAAAAATTTCGCGATCAATTGCGAAGCGATCTTGTACAGCTTGACCCGAAACTCAGGGAACGCATTTCGCTGTTCGTTTCCCAGCACAAACGGCGGAACGCGGATCTGTCCGACGCACAGATAACCGCTTCATTCATATCGATGGCATACGCCTTAACGCCCGTTCCCGAGCTGGCTGATCCTGTTGTGACGGTCGATCTGCCTGGTAATTTGCTCGATGTTTTAGACTTTGCGCCGCTCGTGCGCGACTTTTACCGTGCGTCGAGCTTCTCGGCGAACCTCCCTGGATACGTAAAAACTTATTCGACGGTTGCCGATGGCTCACTCCGACGCTCGACCGGAGACATGGTTACTGAGCTGCTTTCTTATCTACAAACGCGTCCGCAGATATATTATTCCGAATCGGTGAAAACTGAGACGCGGAAATCTGGTACAAAGAAAACGACCTTAACCACCACCGAAAAGCGTGAACGAGAACGCCGGTTTGTCGTAGTCCCGGAAATGCTGGCTCCAACGGGGAATGTAGTTTTTCTCAACGTAAAGGACGACTATTATGCCGTCGTACCGCCGGACACGGATGTTACGTTGTCGGAAACGCGTCGTGCGTTTTTGCAGTTCGTCATCGACCCGCTCGTACTTGGTTCTGCAAAAGATATCGCCGTAGTTCGCGACAGCGTGAAGAAATTTATCGACGAACAAAGGGCCAAGAACCCGGTCGTCTCGCCCGATGTCTTTCTTACGATCTCGCGTTCGCTTGTTGCCGCCATAGATGCAAAGCAGAATGAGAATCTTCGCGTAAAGATCGGCACCGCACAGTTTCGTCAAAAAATCGATACAAAAAAAACAGAAGACGAAAAGAAGCAGGTGTTCGCCGAGCTTGAGAAATATAAGGCAGAGCAGGCCGACGAGACGATCCTTAGGCTTTCTGAAGATTACGAACGCGGGGCGACGCTTGTTTTTTATTTTGCTGATCAGTTAGAGGGCATTGAAGATTCCGGCTTTAATATCTCGGCATCGCTTCGCGAGATGATCCTATCGCTCGACACGGCGAAAGAAAGCGGTCGCTACGAACAATTTTCAGACGTTAGGAAACGTGCTCTTGCTGTTCGCGAATCGAGAAAAGCAAATCCGAACGAAACGATCATCGTCGAAAATCCGGTGACGACACGGTTGCTTGCGATCGACAAAGTGATAGAAGCTAAAAATTTCGCTCAGGCCCGAACGGAGCTTCGCGAACTTCTCGACAAAAATCCGGCAGACGCCCGCATCTATTATAATTACGGTCGCGTAGCCGGACTTCTTGCTTCTGAATTTATAAAACCCGAAGACGCGCAGAAACAACGTGAACTGCTTCTGGAATCCAAGGTCGCATTCGAGAATGTTATCCGCGTTGCGGCCGTCCAGCGGACGGATGCCGCACTAGTTTCACTCTCGTATGTCGCACTTGCGAAGATATATGAGCACTACGGCGACGCAACATACGCGATCGGTATTTATGATGCCGCGATTCGCGTCGGCAACGTCAGCGGCGGAGCGTATAGCGAGGCGATGACCGCAAAAGCCCGCTTAATGAAAGATCAGTAGTGATTCCGGCTGTAAAAGTAATTGATCACCAACGAGAAAACGGGCGACATATTCGTCCGTTTTTCTTTGCCCTTGAAGACATACGGAGCTCGCCCATCTTCGTAACTTCGGTAGAATCTGATAGTTTGTAAACAATGTCTGAAAATGATTTCCGCAGCGGGTATGCTGCATTCATCGGCCGGCCGAATGCCGGAAAATCCACTCTCTTGAATCGGATCGTCGGGGAAAAGATCGCCGCCGTTTCAAACAAGCCGCAGACGACGCGCCACAAGATCCAGGGCATCTACACGACAGACGCGGGCCAGGCAGTTTTTGTCGATACGCCCGGCGTGCATAAACCGGGGCATTTGCTTAACCGAAGAATGATGGCGGCGGTGCACGACGCATTGCTCTCGGTCGATGTCGTCGTCCTGATCCGCGACGCAAGTGTTTCGACCGGGAACGGCGACCGTTTCGTGCTCGATCTCGTAAAACAATCCGGAAAAAAAGCGGTACTCGTGCTAAACAAGATCGACAAGATCAAGAATAAGACCGAGCTTTTGCCGCTGATCGAACTTTACGCCCAAGAATTCGAATTCGCCGAAATAATTCCCGTGTCGGCGTTAAAGGGCGAAGCCGTCATCGAGCTCCTTGATCTGATCGTGGGGCACCTGCCCGAAGGTGAACCGATCTTTAAGGAAGAAGAAATGACGGATCAATCGATGCGATCTATCGCAGCCGAAATGGTCCGCGAAAAGATACTCGCGACGACCGGCGAAGAGATCCCGTATGTAACCGCCGTCGTAACCGAAAAGTGGGACGAAACCGATCCGGAACGAATAGTGATCTATTGCGCGATCTACGTTGAACGAAATTCACAGAAGGGCATAATCATCGGCAAAGGCGGAGCGAAATTAAAAGCTATCGGCACCGAAGCTCGTGCGGATATCGAGAAACTACTCGGCCGCCACATTCATCTACAGCTTTTCGTTAAGGTGGTCGAAGACTGGCGAAACCGTGGAAAAGATCTTGATGAAATGGGCGTCAGAGAATGAACGACAGCAAGCAAGATTGGTTTTCGATCGAAATAACGGCTGCACCTGCCGCGGCCGAGGCGATCGAATTCGCTCTGAATTCGCTGGAAGCCGAAGGCACAGCCATCAATCACGTAAGAAAAGGACCCACGGAAGACGTCGTGGTGATCGGGTATTTCACGGAGTTGCCGTCCGAAGATCGGGTCCGGGACGAACTCCATTATGGCCTCCGGTCGTACGCTCACGACGAAGAAACGATCACAAATATAACCAGAAAGTCGGTCGAGAATGCCGATTGGCTCGCTGAATGGAAAAAGCATTGGAAGCCCACGGTCATCGGACGCTTCGTGATCGCTCCGCCCTGGGAATCAGTTGACGACCACGAAAAGATCGTGATCCGGATCGAACCGAACATGGCTTTCGGAACCGGTACGCACGAAACCACCAAACTCTGCGTCGCCGAGATCGAACGTTTATTGAGCGATACCGATACCGTTCTGGACGTTGGAACAGGAACCGGAATTCTGGCGATCGCCGCCGCTTTATTGCGGCGGACGGCAAATATCTTTGCATGCGATACGGACACTGACTCCGTCAAGATCGCTCGGGAGAATGCCGAACTAAACGGTGTCGGGGGCTCGATCGAATTCTACGAAGGTTCGATCATGCCTGACATCGGTAGATTCAACGTCGTGCTCGCGAACCTAACGATCGACGTAATCCTGCCGATCCTGCCAATGCTGATTGCCGCGACAGGCGGGTCATTGATATTGTCCGGGATCTTGGCGACGCAGCGGCCGCAGATCGAAGAAGCCCTGAACGAACTGGGATTGGCCGAATTTCAAGTTAACGAGCTTGGAGAATGGATCTCGGTAACTATCGAACTGGCTAGTTCTCAAGCTTAGGCGTTGGCCGAGCGACCGGAATATCACCATCATCGGGAACCGTTACGAGCGGCGTTCGCGGTCTCGGTCTTGGACGGATCGGAGCATATCGGAACACCGGCGGAAGCTTTGGAGAAACGATCTTTGACGGAGCAAGCGGCTGCGTTCGCTTAAGAATTGCACCGCCGCGACCTGCTATCCACAGTTGCGAACCTCCTCGGTATGCGACCGCCTGAAGCAACCGACCTGTAATATTCGGTTGCGATTCCCAGGTCTTGCCGCCATCGGTCGTCACCAGGACAGTTCCAAATTCGCCGACCGCGATCGCCTCATTTTCGCCAACAGCCGAAACGGCAAATAGATTTGCCTGGAACGGCGACTCAAGATCCGTCCAGCTCAAGCCGCCGTCGGTTGACTTCAAGATCAACCCATCCGCACCGACCGCATAACCCATCCGCGAGTTGTAAAAGCTTACCGCGTAAAGATTATCTGTAACGTTGGTCTTGATCGGCGACCACGTTTCGCCGCCGTTCATCGAGACGAGAATCGTGCCTCGATCGCCGACAATAATGCCGTGTTCTTTCGAAATGAATTCGATGTCTTCGAGCCATGACCGCGAACCGCTTTCGATCCGCTCCCAATAAGCTCCGGCAGTGATCGACTTAATGATCGTCCCATTTGCCCCGACGGCAAATCCGACACGGTCCGAGACGAATGAAACGCCGAACAGATCATCGGTAATCCCAGTGATGCCTTTACCCCAACTCGAACCGGAGTTGATCGTTCGCAAAACGGTTCCGGCATCGCCTACGACCCAGCCTTTTTCATCCGTTAAAAAATCCATCGAATTTAGCGTCTTATCAGTGTCCGTGAAGACCGGTATCCAATCGCGGCCACCGTCGTTCGTGATCCAAATGCGTCCGCCGGAACCGACGGCGACGCCGATCTCATCCGAAAACATCGCGAGGTCATTCACATCTTCGCGTCCGCCCGCAAGCAGCCTTTGCCAACTATATCCGCCATCATCGGTGCGAACGATAATGCCATTTTCGCCAACCGCCCAGCCGGTGAATTTGTCAGTAAAATGAAGCGATGCAAGAGTTGGGTTAGTGCGCACGTTGAAGGGCAGCCATGTGTTGCCGCCGTCGCCGGTCCTCCAGACCAGTCCGTTCGAATCGGACATTGAGCCCAGCTTTGAATCAGAGAAACAAACCGAAAGCAGATCTGCCCGGCTGAAGACATTGACCTTTTCCCAGCTCTCGCCGCCGTCTTCGCTTCGAGCAACGCATCCGCCGGAACCGACCGCA
>JBGTKQ010000150.1:0-13051 GCA_041744555.1 Pyrinomonadaceae bacterium | reverse complement strand
GCCGCCTCAACCCCAGCCAACCCACCACCAATTACATTTATTACGTTTTCCATTGATATGTCGATATTTTCGCATTTTATCGACATATCCGCGATATATGTACACGCCATCGACATATCGCAATTATATGTCGATGTTTTGCGTTTTTATCGAAATATCGAAATCCAACCCTGTAAACATCGGCTGTTCGGAAAATTGAATTTAAATATCAACTGAAACAAAGTGCATTGGCTTGCGTATCATTTTGCGGTTATCATTCATTGACCCGAAATACAATTTGTTCACTTTTGGAGAAACTATGCGCTTTGCCGATCCCCTGCGGAAGTTGTTTGCCCTTTTGTTCGTGGTATTTTTGTCGCTTCCGATGCCGTTTGCGGCACAGGACCCGCCGAAACCCGAAGAAAAAAAGGAAGAAAAGAAAGACGATAAGAAAGACGAGAAAAAGCCCGAACCGCTGCCGCTAAAACCGGCGAGAACGGTCAAGTTTACGACCAATGAAGGCACGTGGATGTCGCTCGATGTTTCGCCGGATGGCAAGACGATAATTTTCGACATGGTCGGCGATATCTACACGATGCCTGTCGAGGGCGGCACGGCAACAAAGATCCACGGCGGAATGTCGTTTGAAAGCCAGCCGAAATATTCGCCTGACGGCCAGTCGATAGTTTTTCTTTCCGATCGCACCGGAGCCGAAAATGTTTGGCTGATGAAAGCCGACGGCAAAGACCCGAAAGCCGTCACCACCGGCCCGAAAGCAATGTACGTTTCGCCTTCGTGGAGCGAAGACGGCAATTACATCTTCGTCTCAAAATCCGACCAATCTATCGGCACGTTTTATCCGTTTATGTACCACAAGGATGGCGGTTCCGGCGTCAGCGTTGGGCCCGCTCCGCCGCCGATGCCCGCTCCCGGACAGCAAGGACCGCCGCCTGCACCGCGAATGAACACTATGGGTGCGGTCGCCTCGCCGGACGGTAAATACGTTTATTTCTCACAGCGAACCGGCCCGTTCAATTACAATGCAAGCTTTCCTCTTTGGCAGGTAATGCGGTTCGATCGGGATACTGGTGAACTGTCGCGCATCACCAATACGCAAGGAAGCGCCATGCGGCCCGTGCTTTCGCCGGACGGCAAGAATCTGGTTTACGCCACGCGTTTTGAAACACGAACCGCGCTTCGCGTACGAAACCTTGAAACAAATCAGGAACGCTGGCTGATCGATAACGTCACCCGCGACGATCAGGAATCGCGTGCAACGCGTGACACCTATCCGGGCTACGATTTTACGCCCGACGGCCGCTCATTGATCGTTCCGGTGAATGGTAAAGTTGCCCGCGTCGATTTCGCGACCGGCCAAGCGACCGACGTTCCGTTTACAGTTAACGTCGAAGCCGAGATCGGCCCGCGTGTCCATTTCAACTACAAGGTTGACGATGGCGCGACCGTCGAAGCACGCCTGATCCGTTATCCGACCGTTTCGCCGGATGGCAAACGCGTCGCTTTCACCGCCTTTGGCAAGATCTACATGCAAGATCTGCCTTCGGGCACGCCGCGGCGTTTAACCTCTGGAACCGAAGGCGAATTCATGCCAGCTTGGTCACCGGACGGCCGATCGATCGCGTACGTCACCTGGACGCAGCAAGGCGGAAAGATCTATTCGGTCGCGGCAAACGACGGCACGCCCCGAGCTTTGACGAGCAAGCCGGCGTTCTATTCGTATCCGACATATTCGCCCGATGGTTCTAAGATCGTCTTCATCACCGGAGCTGTCGATGACCAGCTTTTCGCAGACATCCGCGAGGGCCATGAATATTCGTCGGCCGAAGAAGCGGCACTTCACGGCCACCACGGCGAACGCGAAGTCACAGGCTCCGGCGGTTCGACCGGCACTGATCTGAAATACATTCCGTCGAACGGCGGGGATGCCGTCCAGATCGCCGCGACGCAGGGCGGACGTTTACCCCATTTCTCCGATGATCCCGAACGCGTTTATTTGACGACCGGAATGGGCCTCGCTTCGGTTCGGCTAGATGGGCTCGATCGCCGCATGCATATGCGTGTGACCGGCAAAGGAACGCCTCCGCAGCAGCCTTCCGCGAGTGCAATGAAGATCTCGCCCGACCGCAGCCGCGTGTTCCTCGAACTTCAGGGTTCGCACTACATCGTCACCGTCCCGCGGTCTGGCCGTGAAACGATAAACGTAAATCTCGGCGGCCCGACGGCGAACGTGCCGTTTAAGAAAATGTCCACGCTGGGCGGCGACTACATCGCATGGTCACCGGACAGCAAGTCGGTAAGCTGGTCGTGGGGCACAAGCCTCTATCGCCAGAAGATCGGTGACGAAAAGCCCGAATCAACGAACATCAAGGTAACCGCCGCAAGGCCGAAACCATCTGGCTCGGTCGTATTGTCCGGCGCCCGCATTGTAACGATGAAGGGCAATGAAGTAATCGAACGCGGCGACGTTGTTATCACGAATAACCGCATCGCGGCTGTTGGTGCGAAAGGCAAAGTTCAAATACCGGCTGGTGCAAGGATGATAGATGTGACCGGAAAGACGATCGTGCCGGGATTCGTTGATGTACATGCACATATGTGGCCGCCTCGCGATCTGCACCAGACGCAGGTATGGCAGTATCTCGCGAACCTAGCTTACGGCGTGACCACGACTCGCGATCCGCAGTCCGCGACGACCGACGTTTACGCTTACGCCGACCTCGTCGAAACCGGCGAGATCATCGGGCCGCGTGTGCTTACTACCGGACCGGGAGTTTTCTCGGGCGTCGGGCTTGATTCGAAAGAAGCGGTCGATAATTACATCAAACGCTATCGCGATGCGTATCAGACCGACACCCTCAAGCAGTATGTCGTCGGTGACCGCAACGTCCGCCAATGGGTTGCGATGGCGTGTGCAGATAACAAGATCTCGCCGACCACCGAAGGCGCTCTTGATATGAAGCTGAACATTTCGCAGATGATCGATGGCTATTCCGGCCACGAACATTCGCTTCCGCTTCAGCCGATCTATAAAGACGTTATCGAATTGGTTGCACAGACGAAGACGTTCTACACACCGACGATCTTAGTCGCGTATGGTGGCCCTTGGGCGGAGAATTACTTCTTCCAAACGACGGACGTTTTGAACAATAAACGCCTTTCTCGTTACATTCCACGTGAACTGATGAACGGCATGATGCGTCGTCGGCCGCAATGGTTCCAGCCCGAAGAATACAGCTTCAAACAGATCGCTGCGGGTGCCTCTGAGATCGTAAAAGCCGGTGGACGCGCAGGCATCGGCGGGCACGGACAAATGCAGGGAATGGGCGTTCATTGGGAGATCTGGGCGATGCAATCCGGAGGAATGTCCACCCACGACACGCTTCGTGTGGCAACTTTGTTTGGTGCCGAAGCGATCGGGCTAGACCGCGATCTAGGTTCGCTCGAAGCCGGAAAGCTTGCCGATCTTATTGTGATGGACAAGAATCCGCTGATCGATATTCGAAACACGGACTCGATCAGTTATGTGATGAAGAACGGCGAACTATACGAGGCCGAAAGTCTCAACCAGATCTGGCCCGCACAGAAACCGCTCGCGAAGCAATATTGGTGGGACCTTGAGCCAAAATAATTGCCCGAAGTCATGAAAATAGAAAAGCCTCGCCGTATTCTGCGGGGCTTTTCTATTTCTCGAACTTTCTTCAGAAAATAAAATTCTTGACACGCGCTCTCGTGCTAGTTCATTATTTTTATAGCGGTTTGCCCTCGTAAGCCTGCCTTTCTTTCAAACTACAGATAATAAGTTTCCCCCCGTGGCAGTTTTTTTGCGCCGCAGGAGCCTAAATTCTGAAAAAAGTTTACTTCCCTCAACCAAAGGCCGCACATTAATGCAGACCCAACACACATCTCAGAACAATGGCAATCCTGCACCAGAGCACAGGTTGCAGCTTACCGACACATTCGTGAATACTGCCGCCGTCCAAACGCTCGGCGATAGCATTTTTGACTCGATCCGCGATGCAATTCTGATCATTAATAGTGATTCGACTATCGAACGAGTTAATCCAGCAACGCTTGAACAGACCGGCTATTTCGAGCATGAACTGATCGGTAGTCCCGTCAACATCCTTACGCGGAAGAGCTCATTTTTTGAAAAGGTCTTTAAACGCTCGATTGATCGAGACGTATTGACAAAACGGCTCGAGACTTATTGTGTTAGAAAAGACGGTAGCCGGTATGCCGTCTCTATTTCGGCGGCAAAGATCCTTGACCCAGCTACCGGCGAGAAGAAGATCGTCTGTGTCGCACGCGACGTTTCTGACCGCAGACGTCTCGAAGCCGAATCTCGCGCCATATCGACAATTATCCACGGTGTAACGACAACGGCAGATCTTGAAGAATTTTTACAGCTCGTTCACACAACGATCAAACGGATCATCTACGCCGAGAATTTCTTCGTTGCGCTCTATGAGCCACAGGGCGAAATGCTGACAATGCAGTTCTGGGTCGATAAGTACGATCCGGCACCGCCGCCATTCGTTGTCGGTCGGAGCCTGAGCGCCTACGTTTTCCGAAAGGGCGAATCGATGCTGTTTACTGATGCAGATGCGAAGCGTTTGATCGATGCCGGCGAGGTCGAAGCGGTCGGTACGGATTCGCCTATATGGCTCGGGGTTCCGCTTAAAACGCCAAGCGGCACGATCGGCGTACTAGTTGTCCAGGATTACGAAAACTCAGATACCTACGATCAGCGCGACGTTGAACTTCTTACGTCCGTCGCCGATCAGATCGCGATCGCAATCGAACGCAAACGCGGCGAGGTGGCGCTTCGGCGGAGCAATGAACGCTTCGAACTCGTTACTCGTGCGACGAGTGATGCGGTGTGGGATTGGAACCTTGAAACAAACGAGCTTTGGTGGAACGAAGGTTTTCACACGCTGTTTGGGTACATGCCGGAGGAAGCACCAACCTCGCTCGAAGTTTGGGGCCAAAAGCTTCATCCAGACGATGCCGAACGCGTTTCGTACAACATTAAACGGGCGATCGAAAGCAACACAACAAACTGGTCGGACGAATACCGGTTTAAAAGATCAGATGGCACATACGCATACGTCGCCGATCGCGGCTACGTTGTCCGCGACGATAACGGCCGCTCCGTGCGAATGCTCGGTTCGATGATGGACGTGACGACACGTAAATCGCTCGAAGAACAGTTAACGCATCAGGCACTGCACGATCCGTTGACCAAGATCGCAAACCGCGCGTTATTCCGCGACCGCGTCGATCACGCCCTTGCCAAGACCGGACGCAATAGCACCACATTGGCCGTGCTTTTTCTGGATCTCGATAACTTCAAATCGATAAATGATTCAATGGGACACGCGGCCGGCGACAAACTCTTGATCTCAGTCGCCGAACGCCTTCAGGATTGCCTTCGCACTACCGATACAGCGGCTCGCCTCGGTGGTGATGAGTTTGCAGTTCTTGCCGATTCGGTTGCTTCAACGGGCGAAGCAACGATGATCGCTGAACGCATTTTGGATGTGTTCCGGCAACCATTTAATATCGACGGCAAGAGTGTATATATTGGCACCAGCATCGGTATTGCTCTAAGCTGGGATCAGGCTTCCAGCTCAGAAACTCTACTCCGCAATGCCGACCTCGCGATGTACCTCGCCAAGAGCGAAGGCAAAGGAAAATATGTCGTCTTTGAACGAAAGATGCACGAAGCTCTCGTCGAACGCGTCGAACTCGAAGCAGATCTTCGCCGCGGCATTGCGCAGAATGAATTCATTATTCACTATCAGCCGATCTTCGACCTTAGCACTTCCAAACTTGTCGGGATGGAAGCTTTGGTTCGCTGGATGCACCCGACGATAGGAATTATCGCACCGCTAAAATTTATACCGCTTGCCGAGGAGACAGGTTTGATAGTTCCGCTCGGCGAATGGGTGATCGTCGAAGCTTGCAAACAGATCCAAAAATGGAGGGAAGAGTTCGTCGGTCTGGCCGCTTTTTCCATAACTGTCAATATATCGATCCGCCAATTTCACGAACGTGACCTTGCCCATGTCGTAAACCGTGCCCTTTCGGAATCGGGGCTTCCCGCGCATCTCTTAATACTAGAGATAACCGAAAGCTTTATGATGGAAGATGCGGAAACCACCATCGACAAACTGCAAAAGCTGAAAGACCTTGGTGTTCGTTTGGCGATCGATGATTTCGGCACCGGTTATTCGAGCCTAAGCTATCTGCAGCGATTTCCGGTCGATATTTTGAAGATCGACAAATCCTTTATTGATAAACTAGGCGAAGGTTCGGAAGGAAACGCGGTCGCCAAAGCGATCATCATGATGGGCGAATCCCTGAACCTTAAGACCATTGCCGAAGGCATCGAACACCAGCACCAGATCACAGAACTAAAAGGCCTCGGCTGCGAATCAGGCCAGGGCTTTCACTTGGCCCGTCCGCTATCAAGAGACGCAATGGCCGAATATCTGTCGGACATGGAAACTCGACCCGACTCACCAATTTTCAACTAAAACGTGACGTCCGGCGGAAACGTCGGTATCGGCTCTGGCGGCCCCGGAAATGGCTCAGGCGTCGGCGGTTGTTGCGGCTCACCTTCAGGCATCGGCGGATCAGAAACCGGATAAGGTTTCGGGTTCGGGTCGATATCCGGCAACTTCGGTGCGCCGGGTTGCGGTTCGTTCGGTTGCGGGATATTCGGGTCTATTTGTATGCTCATAATCTTCGCCATTTGGTCTTCTGCAGGAATTACCCGCAACTGGCGTACCAAACCTGCAAATCACGTGGTCCTGGGGCACGACGTTTGCGTCTATAACTATTTCTAGACCAAGAGTGCATTGAATCAAGACGCTCGTTGGCCGGAGAAAATTTATGACACATACATTACAGAATAGAAGAGTTGCAATACTAGTCGCAGACGGATTTGAACAGATCGAACTGACGGGGCCCCGAACAGCTCTTGAGGAAGCCGGTGCATTAACGCAGATCATTTCGCCGATGAAGGGCGAGGTCGAGGGATGGAATCATTTTGATAAAGGGGATAAATTCCCGGTCGATGTAGCGCTTGCTGACGCAAACGCAGCGGACTTTGATTCGCTTTTAATGCCCGGTGGTGTCGCCAATCCCGATCAGCTTCGGATCAATGAAAAGGCGATAAATTTCATTAAGGCGTTCTTTGAAGCCGGGAAACCAGTAGCCGTTATCTGTCACGGATCGTGGCCGCTGATCGATGCCGGAGTTGTAAAAGGACGGAAAATAACGTCGTGGCCATCGCTCAAACACGATCTGACCAACGCCGGTGCTGAATGGTCTGATGAAGAAGTGATAGTCGATCAAGGATTGGTCTCAAGCCGCAAACCCGAAGACATTCCCGCATTTAACAAAAAGATGATCGAGGAATTCGCCGAAGGTAAACACGAAGGCCAAAAAGCCGCCGCGGTGTAGATCGCAACGGCTTCTAGTTTTAGAAAAGGATCGCAGATTACCGCGGTCCTTTTTTATTGTTGAACTGAAATGGATGCGTTCCCTCTCGCTTTAAATTCCCGCGACATTCTCACGCAGTTTTCAAAGACTTGGGATGTAACTATGCCAGATTCCGGTGGGTCGATCTCGGTCAGTGCCGAAGCGCGTGCGGCTTTGATCAGCCAGGCTTCGGCGGCGGCTTTGTTGATGTCGTAGGTCGGCGTCCAATCGTCGTTCGCGGGCGCGTTTCCTTCCGCATCGGCGACCGATGCATTTCCTAAAATGTCCTCGACCTCAGTTTCCGTCAATACCGGCTCGGTCTCCCTAGCGGTCAGTGATTTTAATTTTTCGAGTGGTGTCATGTCTTTAGTGGTAAGTGCTAAGTTGTAAGTGGCAAGCGGAAAGCACTCATAACTTACCACTAACCACGTACCGTTTAGAGTTACTCCTTGTCCGCGATCATCATCGCCAGGTTTGCCGTACGTACGACCTTTCCGCCGTAAACGTGCAGGCCTTTGACCGCATCGCCGAAACGCTTTTCGGGTTTGTAGGTCTGCAGATCAACCACCTGTTCGACATATGCTGTCGCGATCGAATGACCTGCAATTATCTTATATTGCTCGCCCGAAACGTTCGGCACGTTGTTCGATTTCAGGATCGAGAAACCTGCCGCTTCACCAACCTCGCCATTACGCAACGCTGCGTCCGAACGCATCGTTCCTGCCTTGATGAACCGTTCATCTTTGAGCAGCAGGCCGTGAAACCACGCCGGCACGACAACGAAGCGCCCTTCGATCGGCGTGTTTGCCTCATCAAGCAAAACGCCCAGATCGACAAGGTATTCGTACGCGTCATCCTTCGTCGGAACGATCGGCGAAAGAGCCGTTCCTATGGTGTTTCCGCCGCCAACCGCTGCCGCCATCAATCCAGCAAGGAAAGTGTCCGCAACATCGCGAAGTTTCCACGCCGAACGCCGCATCGCTTCGTCAAGAATGTTGACGTTCTGCTGCGCACGGTCGATTCCGTCAACGTAAAAGTGAAAATATTTCTGCTGGTCGATCTCAAGCGTCAATGCCGAATCGGTCAGCTCCTGTGGATCGCTGATGTCCGTATTCTGTTCGTAATCACCGATCGTTACGTCGCCGACCGATGCGATCTTTACCGTGTTCCCGGCCGAGCGTATCTCGCCTTCGTAATCACGATTTGCTACATCGCCCTGTCCGTAAACAAGCGATTTGTCCAATGCCATGAGCAGCCGCGCCGCCCAAACCGTAGGTATAAATGTCAATGCCATAGTGTTTTCTGTTCGGAGTTCCAGCTTTAACTGGCCTCCTTTGTGTTTGGTGTTTTGATGGATAAAAGGCTATCGCAGGTACTCCAAACTAGCGGCTCAAAACGCTTCGCACTTCGTTCCAATCGAGCCGTGCGATCTCTTGCGGGGTCATGCGGGAAAGTGTTTCCGCTGACAGAAAGTTGGGTCGGGTTCCAACTCCGGCGGCCGCATCGATCGATGCAGATCTATCGGCTCCAAACTGTTCTGGAAATTTCGATCGAAGATCCGCGACCAAGGCTGCCGTGTTCAGCGGTTCGCCGCGATCGTCGAACTGAATATCCGCCCGGACGGTTTCAAACAATAGCCCCGGCGAGCGTGCGTTCGCGTTGGTAAGCTCTTGCGTCAACAGACCGCGTGCCGCGTTCATTCGTGCGGTCTGTTTCAATTCCTCATTCTCACGCCGAAGCTGTTCAACTTCGACACTGCTTTCGGACGACTCAGCAGAGTTTTGCTCAGCCGCTTCGCCCTCGTTAGTTTGTATTTCGTCGTTCATACAGTTGCGAGACTAGTCCGCAACCGCAGTGAAAGTTAATAGCACTCTGCGCGATCTGCGCGGATTGCACGAACCGAAAGAATTGCAAGGCCATTACCCTTCTTCGCCGTCAAGAGCCTTGGCCCATTTCCAAAAACTATCTTCAAAGACTAGCCAGCCGTGCCGCGTCGGAACATTGCCGACGGTTTCAAATATTCCTTCTTCACACATCTTTATCAGCGTGTTCCTTGCAAGAGGTGGAACAAGGATCCTGTGTTTCCTGATCAGCCGTTCTACTTCGCCGAGGCGAATCTTTGGTCGAATCTTTCTATCTAACATATGTTTTACTCCAATTCTCCTTCTACCTAGCAGATCGCGCATACCTCGCATCTCGTTCAGCATGTGCAAACCCCGCAATCCTCACATCTTCCTATCGCACTAAAACCGTGTTTGCAATATTCTGCAGTTGGCCGGGTGGTACGTAAGCGGCGATGGGAATCAAGAACAATGATTCGCCCTTTATCGCCCGACCGTTATACATTATCAAACAGATGTGTTGTTTGCAAGAACGATTTTCACGGATGAAACATATGACTTTCACAGACATTGAAAAGAAAAAAGCTTCCGCGATCGTCCGGATCTTTGAAACAGGTAAGCCGCTGGGCGACTACCCCGCGGTCGCGGTCTTGAACGACGGTGCCGGCGTTTCGTATGGAGCAAGCCAGTTTACGCATCGTTCGGGTTCGCTCCGTGCTGTGGTAGATGAATACCTGCGGCGCGATGGCGCGGTCGGCCGCAAGGTGATGATCGATCGCTACAAGACGCTCAGAACCATCACCGCAGAAGCGATCCAAACTCTCGCCGCCGATATCGTCTTTCGCAACGCTCTTCGCGCCGCCGGAATGACCCGCGAGATGCGCGAGGCGCAGGACCGCATCGCACACGACAAATATCTCGCACCGGCGATCGCCGCCTGCGAAGGTTCTGGTTTCGTGCTGCCGCTCTCGCTCGCGGTTATCTACGATTCGCTGACTCACGGTTCGTACGAAAAGATCCGCGACCGCGTGAGCATCAATGGCTTTGCTGAACCTTCGATCGAGTTTGAAAAAGAATGGATCAGAAAATACGTAAACGCCCGACACGCATGGCTCGGCTCGATCCCGCGGCTTCGTTCGACGCGCTACCGAACACAGTTCTTCGAAAACCAGATCAAGATCGGTCGATGGCAGCTCGAACTGCCGATGATCGTCCACGGCGTCCGGCTCACTCACGAGATTTTCGGAATTCAGAACTCACCCGTTCAGAGTTCAAGCTTTAGCTTGCCCGTCCCGCCACAAACTATTCCGCAAAAACCGCAAAACGACCCACCAAAACCAATGACCATCAAACCCCAAAAAGGGCAAGCTAAAGCTTGTACTCTGAACCCCGAACGCCGGAACGAGGGCACCCTTGCCCGCACGAGTGCGAAGCACGTGAACCTCTCCCTTAACGAATTTGAAATGCACGTAAATTCTGCCGCCGAAACTTACGACCGTATCGAGAGCATCGCCAACACCGTTATAAACCGGACCGACCGTGCAAAGTCATTGTGGACCGCGGTTATCGGCACGCTCTTTCAAACCGTCTGGGCCGTCGTCGGCTTTCTCGCCGGACTTCCGCGTGAGGTTTGGTTCTTCGCAGCCGGCGTCGCCGCTGCATTAACACTGATGTACCTCTACCGCCAGATAGTGCTCGGCAAGATTCGCGAATCACAAACATTATGAACGACATCAAAAATTTCTTACTCGCTTATTTCTCAACCGTTTCTTCCGTTTTCGCGGCACTCGAAACACGGACGCTCATCACAATAATCTCGGCGATCATTCTGCCGATACTATTTTTTAGTATCGAAAAGACTATCGACGTGCTGCTTCAGATCCACCTGAACAAACGGCAGAAACACGACCGGTAGCGAGTGTGTTCCGATTCCGAATCTCAGATCACAGATCTCAGATGTGAAATTTCAAATTAACGAAACAACCATGATCTTGAAATATAAACTTTACGCCGCGGCTGCGACGCTTATCGTAGCTCTGATCATCGGAAATGCGGTCCGGTGTCATTTCCAAATTACCAGGCTCGAACGCGCGGTCGAGCAGACCAAACACCTCGCCGAAGAGCAACAGCACCGCTCCGACGAGATCGAAAAACAGACCTACATTTACAAGGAAAAAGCCGCATATCTCGAAGCCAGACTTGCCGAAATACAAACGGCCGCACGCAAACAGGATGAAACACTTGAAAAACTTTCTGCTGACGCCGCTTCTGCTCGCCGCGATCTTCAGCGTCACCGTGAGCGGGCAAAATAGCACCGAAGAATTGCGTCTCGCCAATCGTCTGATCGAAGCTCTCGAACGCGAGAATGCTGCATTAAGAACCCGGCTCGAAACCGAACAACAAGCGAACGCGATTCTCAAAGAATTAAACGAAACGCGCAAAAGCGAGACCGACGCGTTAAGACAAACAATCGCCGCTAAGAACGAGACGATCGCCGCCAAGGACGCGGTGATCACGGAACAAGACAAGCTGATCGCCGGGCTTCAAACAAAACGCACATCCATCTGGAAACGCCTCAGCGACATCGCCATCGGCGCCGCCGCGGGATCGATACTTCGATAAATAAACGTGAAAGATGACGAACATAATCACAGCTCTGAGTTTGACCTTTGGTTGCCGACAACTGCACCAACCTGGACCTGGGGATGGCCGCACCAGCTGCTTATCTACCAAAAGCTCGACATGATAACCATCGGGGATTCGAGGAGACTCATGATCTTAATGCCGCCGCGACATTCCAAATCCGAGACCGTTACTGTTCGCTATACTGCTTGGCGAGTCGTTCGCGAACCGGGAATGAACGTGATCCTCGCCTGCTACAACCAGCGGCTAGCGAATCGATTTTCGCGAAAGGTCCGCAGTATCACAGGCGAACACATTCCTCTATCCAAAGACCGGAAAGCGGTCGATGAATGGATGACCGCGGCCGGCGGTACGCTTTGTGCGGTCGGTGTTGGCGGCGGCGTAACCGGTTTCGGTGCGCAGCTTATTGTGATCGACGATCCGGTTAAGAGCCGAGCGGAAGCCGAAAGCCGTGCCTACCGAGAATCGACATGGGACTGGTTCAACGACGATATCTACACGCGGCTGGAACCGAACGCCTCGATCATTCTGATCCAGACCCGCTGGCACGAAGACGACCTCGCCGGACGTTTGTTGAAAGAGATGGAAGAGGGCGGCGAACAATGGGAAGTGCTTTCGCTTCCTGCGTTGGCTGAAGGAGGTTTAACCGCCGAGACGCTGAGACGCCGAGAAGACGAGGAGAGTTCTGAGCTGAAGGCCAACTCAGTTCTGGTTCTAACTGATACCACAGCAGAGACAGAGCATGAAAAACCTCTGCGTCTCGGCGTCTCGGCGGTGAAGAACTCTTTCGACCCGCTCGGTCGTGCACCCGGTGAGGCTCTTTGCCCGGAACGATACGACCGTGAGGCATTGCTTCGTATCAAGAAAAAGATCGGCTTGTATGCGTTTGCCGCTCTCTATCAGCAATCGCCGGTTCCGAGGGATGGCGGGCTTTTCAAGCGAAAGTGGTTCTCGCGGATCATCGATCGAACGCCCGACGGTCTTCGATGGCATCGTGCCTACGACCTTGCCGTTTCGACCAAAACATCTGCGGATTACACCGCTTCGTTTCGTTGTGCGAAGGACAAGAATGGCGATCT
>JBGTKQ010000149.1:0-20833 GCA_041744555.1 Pyrinomonadaceae bacterium | reverse complement strand
GATTGACCGGAGGACTTGTCGGTGCACTCATCGGTTGGGGCATTCCGGAAGACAGAGCAAAACTCTACGAAACGGGTATTCAGGAAGGCGGAACTGTTATAGGCGTAACGCCCAGATCGCCTGAAGACGCAGAATATTTTGAAAGCGATTGGAAGAACAACCATCGCGGACAGCATATCTATCAATAGATTTGGCTGGATACTTGGGCGGGCCGACCGGTTCAAAGTACCGATCGTCTCCTTCGGTTTCGGTCGGTTCGCCCGCCGCCTTTGATGGTTGAACAAGTGAGAAAAATATGAAGAAGATAATTGCTTTGAGTTTTTTGGTTAGTGTTTCAGGCGGGATGGCGTGTACGAGCACGACCAATAATGCAAATCTGCGCAACGCGAACACAAACACGGGATACGTAACCAATCAAAACGGTTCGTCCGCTGCGACTCCGACGTATTCGCCCATGAGATCGCCGACGCCAATGATGAACTCAAACTCATCTGGTAGTTCCATGCCGATGAACTCAAGCCGTAATTCAAACATGAACCGCTAGGAACTTTCGTACTTAGCAATATTAGGAGGGAAAATGAACGCGATCGAATTGCTAAAAGCCGATCACAAAGTGGTCGCAGATCTTTTCAAACAGGTCGAATCAACCGACGAAGGGCAACATCCGGCGATCTTCAAAAAGATAAAAGCCGAACTCGATGTACATGCTCATATCGAAGAAACGATCTTTTATCCGGCCCTTCAGGCTGACGGCAACAAAGAACTGGTGGATATCGTCCTCGAAGGAATTGAGGAGCACCGCCAGATGAAAATGTTCTTAAAAGAACTCGATAGGCTGTCGGATGATAGCGAAAAATTCGAACCTAAACTAAAGGTGTTGATCGAAGATACTGAGCACCATGTGAAGGAAGAAGAAACTGAAATGTTTCCATTGGTTCTTAAACAGTTCGATGCATCGACTGTTGAAGAATGGGGTACTCAGTTAGAAAAAGAGAAGGATAAATTTAAGAAGTCGCAGGCGGCTTCAGCTTAAGACGCACTTGGAGGAAAAAAAATATGTTGTGGACGATCGTAATTATTTTGTTGGTATTGTGGGCACTTGGGTTTGGATTTGCGGGTGCCGCAGTGGGAAATCTGATCCACATTCTGCTGGTTGTAGCAGTAATTGTAGTCGTATTGCAGCTCGTGCAAGGGCGTCGAGGTGTTTAGGTTTTTTGTTTAATACTTGTAAAAAAGGAAGCCTGCGGAGGTTTCCTTTTTCTTTTGAAAATGGAGAATTATATGGCACGAAAATCGACAAGCAAACAAACTCAGAACAAAAAGACTCAAGATTTGAATAGCGATCGTGAATCCGGGACGGACCAATTTCTGACCACAAATCAAGGTTTGCGAATCAATGACAATCAAAATTCGTTAAAGTCAGGCGAACGTGGTGCGACTTTGCTTGAAGATTTTATAATGCGTGAGAAAATAACGCATTTCGATCACGAGCGGATTCCCGAACGTATTGTACACGCACGTGGAAGTGCGGCCCATGGCATTTTTCAGGTTTACGAATCGATGGAAAAGGTGACCAAGGCGAAATTCCTGTGTGATCCAAGCCGCGTCACGCCGGTGTTTGTCCGATTTTCGACCGTTGCCGGATCTCGCGGCTCGACCGATCTTGCTCGCGACGTTCGAGGCTTTTCCGTAAAGTTTTATACCGACGAGGGAAACTATGATCTGGTTGGCAATAACATGCCGGTGTTCTTTATTCAGGACGCGATCAAATTTCCCGACCTCGTACATGCAGTGAAACCGGAACCACACAATGAAATGCCGCAGGCTGCCTCGGCACACGACACGTTTTGGGATTTTATTTCGCTGATGCCCGAATCAGCGCACATGATTATGTGGGCGATGTCCGACCGTGCGCTTCCGCGTTCCTTGCGAATGATGGAAGGCTTTGGCGTTCATACTTTTCGGTTGATAAATGAACGCGGCAGATCCACCTTTGTTAAATTTCACTGGAAGCCGCTCTTGGGCGTCCATTCTGTTTCTTGGGACGAGGCTCAGACTATCTCGGGCAAGGATTCGGATTTCCACCGCCGCGATCTGTGGGACGCTATCGAAAGCGGTGCGTTTCCTGAATGGGAACTTGGCGTTCAGCTTGTTCCTGAAGCAGACGAACACAAATTCGAATTCGACCTCCTTGATCCGACCAAACTGATCCCAGAGGAATTGGTTCCTGTGCAGCGAATCGGCAAGCTGACGCTAAACCGTAATCCGGACAATTTCTTTGCAGAAACGGAACAGGTAGCTTTCCATCCGGGACACGTCGTATCGGGCATCGACTTTTCAAATGACCCTCTTTTGCAGGGCCGGCTTTTCTCATATACCGACACTCAGCTTTCGCGCTTAGGCAGCCCGAACTTTCACGAGATCCCGATCAATCGTTCTGTCGCACCGGTGCACAACAATCAACGCGACGCTCAAATGCGCCAGGCAATCAACACCGGGAAAGTTGCCTACGAACCAAATTCGCTCGCCGGCGGCTGCCCGTATCAGGCGTCGATGGCCGACGGCGGTTTTCACAGCCACGAAGAACGGATCGACGCCAAAAAAGTGCGTGCACGCAGCAGCAGTTTCCACGATCATTTCAGTCAGGCAACATTATTCTTTAACAGCCAGTCGGAGGCTGAAAAAGATCACATTGTAAACGCACTGCGATTTGAGCTTGGAAAGGTTGAAACTCCTGCGATCCGCGAACGAATGGTCGGCATTTTGAGCCAGATCGACAAGGGTTTGGCCCGGCAGGTCGCGGACGGTTTAGGAATTGCGGTGCCTTCGAAACTGGAACAGCCGATCAATCACTCGTTCGGCGCCGACACTGACCCGAAATCGGTTCAGCCGAAAAAGGTGAAGTCATCCATTGAAAGCTCGGCCGCTTTGAGCATGGCTAACACGATCAAGAACACCATCAAATCGCGCAAGATAGCAGCTCTTGTCAGTGATGGATTTAACGGCAATCAGTTGGCGGCAATGAAAAAAGCCCTGGCCGCCGAAGGTGCCGTGCTTCAAACGGTCGCGACTAGACTTGGCGAGATCCAGTCTGCTGATGGTAAAACGGTTAAGGCTGACCACAGCTTTCTCACCGCTGCATCGGTCTTATTTGACGGAGTCTATGTTCCCGGCGGCGAAAAGAGCGTTGAAACGCTCGCTGCTGACTCCGATGCTTGCCACTTTGTAGATCAAGCATTTAAGCACTGTAAAGCGATCTGTTCGACCGGCGATACGACCGCTTTTCTGAACAACACCGCGGTTGGAAAATCTGATTTTGACAAGGCTGTCATAATCGGCAAAAAATCGGGTCAGGCAGCGGGTGCGTTCATCAAGGCTTTAGCGGAGCATCGGAACTGGGACCGCGAGACAGCTCGAAAAGTTCCGGCATAAGTGGCCGAGAACGAAAATCAAAATGAAGAAAGGTGGTTCGCAATATTCCCAAACCGCCTTTTTTCATTTTTCCAAATGCAAATAGTGACTCAATGCTTTCAGCCGTTTCCGTGTTTCCCAATTAAACAGCAACTGCATAAGTGGATGAAGGATCGGCCTTAGGATCGCGGGGCGGGCGAGAAAACTGAACCGGTATTCTACCTTTGACTCATTCTCTGAAATTGCGATGTGTCGAATGCTCGCCGCAAACGATTCAAAAAAGGGCGGGCGATTGATCATTTTCACTGCGGCTACTTTACACGGGTCAAAAGTAATGTAGATAGTTCGTACTCCAATGCTTCCTAATATTGGCCTTCCGCGACATAAGGAGACCGCACCTTTTTCGGCCCGAATGAAAGGAGGTTCAAGGTATGCCTCGCTCAGCAAAGAGTCCCAATCAAGCCTGCGATCATAGTCGTGGATAAGATCGAAGACCCGTTCGCAATTGGCTGGCATTACTTTGATAACTAATCCCTTGGGCATTTTCAAGAAGAAGATAGTATCTTCAGGATCTTTTCATGTATCCCGCCAAAACCGCCGTTCGACATGATCACTACAACGTCACCGTCTCGAAGTTCGGGTGTTAGATGTTCTACGATCGCATCGGCATCCGCCAACGTTTCCGCCGACTTCCCTGTCGCGGCTATATTTGCAACTAGACGCTGAACGTTCATTACATCGCCATAGTTCTTTGCGTCTTCCACATTGAATACACCCGCAATTATTACCTGATCAGCATGGACGAAAGCGTCTCTATATCGATCCTCAAATATTGACAGCCGCGACGAACGCGAACGTGGTTCGAACACTGCGATTAATCGATTCTTTGCATAGCGCTGCCGCAACGCACGAAGCGTTTCATCAACGGCGGTCGGATGATGAGCAAAGTCGTCGATAACCGTTACGCCGCGTTCAACCCCGCGAACCTCCATACGCCGTTTAACCGACTTAAACGTATCGAACGCTTCCTGCATCTTTTCCTTTGAAATCCCCCAAGCATCGGCGGCGATGATCACGGAAAGACAGTTACGAATGTTGAAATCTCCGATAAGGTGCGTTGAAAACTCGCCCCAAATCTCGTCTTCGAGATAGACGCTGAATCGTGTTTTATCTGTGTCGAGCGAGATATCGCGGGCCTGCCATTTCGCATCGGGGCCGACACCGAAGGTTTCCACTTGGGTAAACAGCTTGTCCTTCATCTGGTCGAGAACTTCGACCACGACCGGTGAATCGACGCCGCATATCAGACGCCCGTTGCCGGGAACTAGATTCATCAAGCGCGAGAATTGCCACTTTATGGCGTCAAGGTCCTTATAGATGTCGGCGTGGTCAAATTCAATGTTGGCGACTATCGCTATCTCCGGCAGGTACGACATGAATTTCGGTTTTTTATCAAAGTAAGCCGTATCGTATTCATCGCCTTCGATCACAAAATAATCGCTGTCTGTAACACGAAAACTCTGGCCGAAGTTTTGCACGACGCCGCCGACCAGGAACGTCGGATCAAGCCCGCCGACTTCGCACAACCAGGCCGCAATGCTAGTCGTTGTAGTCTTGCCGTGAGTTCCCGAAACGACCAGAGACCGCTTTCCGAGGATGAATTCCTCGCGAACCGTTTCCGCCTGTGAACGACACAAAAGCTTCCGGTTCAATACCTCTTCAAGCTCCGGATTGCCGCGCATTATAGTATTACCGACGACCGTAATGTCCCGTGGAACATCGGTATTCTCGGCTTTATAGCCCGCTGTAATCGCGATACCGAGCTCTTCAAGCTGCGTGGACATCGGCGGATAGACGTTTTGGTCCGAACCCGTGACTGTGTGGCCCCGACCCTGCAACATCCCCGCCAAAGACGCCATCGCCGTCCCGCAAATTCCGATCAAATGATAGTGCATTTATTTCCTGACCAATTCGTCCGCAAGTTCCGCGGCTCCATATATCTTCCGTAGTGCTTCGAGTATTCCGGCCGAATGGACTCCGACGGCGCGTGAGCCTTCGGCTTCATCGATGTACCAATAACGGTTCGATAGCTTTTGCAGGTTGCTGTCAAAGTTCAATCCAACCAGTTCGCCGTTACGATTTATGACCGGTGAACCAGAATTACCGCCGATCGTGTCCGCGGTATAAACAAAATTAAGCGGAGTAGCAAGATCGACGGTGGTTCGCCCCGCCATAACTCGCTGCGGAAGTTCGAACGGCGACTTTTGTCCAAAACTTAAAGCCCGGTCGTAAAGCCCGAAAAACGTGGTCATAAAGGGCACAAGCGTAGTGTCTTCCTCATAACCTTTCACAATTCCATACTCGATCCGCAGTTGCGAATTAGCATCCGGCGGAATTGTACGCCCGTACACCGCGAAGCGTGCCTGGGCGATCTTTGTCCCGTTGGCTGTCTCGATATTTGAAATATTCTTTTCGTTCCATTCCCGGAGTTGGCGGACAACAGGTTCAAAACGCAGAGCCATAATGATCAGCGGATCATTCGAGCTCGCTATTCCCGTCACCGGGCCATCGAACAACGCCTGCCGCAGTGCCGGATCGCCCAGCTTGGTTTCCCGGATAGCACGGCCAATAACTTCCGACGGTTCTTCATCGCCGACCGTTGCCTTGATGAACGGATCATCCGCACCGAGAACTTTCACTGCATCTTCAAACCACGAAACAAGCAATGCCTCCTCCATTTCCGGATAGATCGGCGTCGATGCCATTATCGAATTCTGTAACGCAAGTACGCGAGCATCCCGATATTCGGGAAAACGGGAGGCATCGGGCTTCGAAGATTCTAATTTGTAGGTGACGATCTGTTGGGCAATGGTTGCTAATCTCGACGCCGACACGTTGGAAAACGCCAACCTCTTAGACATTGCCGGAAGCTGTGAATATGCACTTGTGATCTTCTCCCAGGCCGGCGAATAGAGAGCGTTGAGCTCAGGTTTTTCTGCAAGTCGATGGCGTAGTTCTTTTTCCTCGGATTCTTTTCGTGCAAAGTTTCTCGGGTTCAAAAGGCCATCTTGTTGTCCCGCCAAACGCTTTAATGAATTTGCGAATGAACGCATTCCGCTGTTCGCCTGTCGTTGCTGCTCGGGCCCTTTCTTGGAATATTCGACTAATGCATCCCGACGCGAATCCCAAACTTGTTTCTGTAGCGGATTGCCGATGTCGCGTTGATAGGTAAGCTGTGCCACCGTCAGCAAGCGAGCGGTCGAACCGGGATAACCGGAGACCAAAACAAATTCATTTTCTTTCGCTCCTGTTTCAGACCACTTAAAATAGTTAGGCGTTTTTGCCGGCTGGCCATTTTCGTACGCTCTCAGGAACGATATATCCAGATCATGTCTTGGAAACGTGAAGTTGTCATAGTCGCCGCCAAAGAACGCTGTTTGCTCTTCGGGCGCCATCACCAAGCGAACGTCCGTATAGACCTTATTGCGATAGAGCCAATATTCGCCGCCGCTGTAAAACGAGATCACGTCGCACTTCAGGCTTGTTGCCGTCACGCATTCTTTCTCGATAGCAGCGGTAGCGGTCGTACGAAGCTTTGCAGCATCGGCATCATTTTCCGCAGATTTTGAAGCGACGTGAATCTGGTCGGTGACATTCCTATAAGAAACTAAAACGGCAACCTGTGCATCAGGGATCTTCAATTCGTCGGCCTGCGTTTTGGCGTAGAACCCGGTTTTGAGAAGATCTCGCTCCTTAGTGGACAGTCTTCCGATGTATCCTGCCGCGACGTGATGATTCGTCGCGACCAATCCGTTTGGCGAAACAAATCCGCCCGAAGCTCCGCCGATCTTTGGGCTTGCCAGCCGCACTTTATCAAGCCATTCTTTGGACGGCTCGAAGTTGTAGCGCTCCTTCCACTGCTTCAGCGGCGGATTATCAAACGTCCACATGCCCTCGTCGGCTCGGACGGGGAACGACATCACAAAAAGGTTGAATAGAACGAACGCTACAATTGCTTTTCTCATTTATTTAATTTGGCCTCGGAAGAATCATGAACGAGTGTCATTATTGCTCGGGTGCGCAACCAGAATCCCCATTGCATTTTGCCACATATTATATCAAACTCCCGTTCTAACGCTGGGACGCTACAAACTAAGGGAAGCTTTCTGGCATCAATATTATTATGACCACGTCGAAATTTGCCACATGTCTGATTGCGACCGCCCTGCTCTTACCCCAGTTTTCTAGGGCATTTGAAACCGACCAGTACAATCTTCCCACCGAACCGCTTGCCGACATCGGTAAGGAGGTTGAGGAATATACGATCAAACAGATCCAAACGGCAGTCGACAAGGTAAATCGTGAGATCGACGAAAAAGAGCGGTGTCTCGATTCCGGCGATGATAAATGCGGTACGACCCGGAGTTTAACGAGAAGCCTTTCTTACTTGCGCTCGGAAGAGGCGATCGCACGAGCCGTATTCCGCGAATTGGGTTCCGGAATAATACCGTTCACGAAATCGGGAACATGGATCAATGAACATAGGTTTCGTGTTTCGCCCGCTCGGTACAAGACCGGTTACAAGGATTCGGTCTTCGTTTATGTTCCGACCAATTATTTCACTATCAGCCCGACCGTAAATATGTACGGCGTTAGTTTCGGAACTGACAAGATCGCACATTTTTTCCAGCAAGGATACACCTACTATCGCATCGCCGAACGTGCTCGGGCGAAAGGTATCCGATCGAGTGCAGCCGAGAAAAAAGCCGTCAAATGGGGTGAATTTACCGAGCGAACTTATTTTGGAACTCTGGTCAGCGGCGTGTATTCAAACGCCGATCTTTTTGCGAATTATGTTGGAATGAAAT
Source organism: Pyrinomonadaceae bacterium (assembly GCA_041744555.1). Lineage (GTDB taxonomy): Bacteria > Acidobacteriota > Blastocatellia > Pyrinomonadales > Pyrinomonadaceae > OLB17. The sequence goes on along the minus strand of JBGTKQ010000149.1, from coordinate 12,554 downwards.
TCTACGAAGGGCTCACCAGAACGATCAGTATCAGCAACGACATCGTTCGCCCGCCAACACTCTTGCTCACAGATGGTAGGTGGCTGTTCAGCGATCCCGGATTACTAGAAGCCCATTTTCTCAGGCCATTTATCACAGATCACATGAACGAAGCACTTAACCCTTCGCTTTTCATTCCCGGACTTCGCTCATCGGTCCGCGGTATCGTCCGGGAAAAAAGCTGCGAAAGATGGAGGGGATTATATCCGTCAAGCACTCGAGAAGATTTCGAGAAATTAACTAGTTCTCTCACCACCTGGAACGGCGAAACTTACGGATTCAAAACAAGCCGCAAGTTTGTCACGATCGGTAACACTTGCTTTTCCGAAACCATCTCCGACAAAAACTGAGCTTCCGCACTTACGCCAACACGCCTTTCAATTTTTCCATCGCACCTTCAAGGATTTCATCTTCTCGGGCGATGCAGATACGAACGTGTGCGTCCCAGGTGTCGGTGTCGGCGAACGCACTTCCGGGCGTCATTCCGACTCCGGCGTCGCGCATCAGCATCTCGTTGAATGCGATCGCGTCAGAATATTTTTTCGGAATGCGTGCCCAGAGATAGAACGCCGAACCGGAGTTGTAGATGTTGAATCCTAGATCCGTTAGGCCTTCCGAGAATTTGATCCGCTTCCCATCAAACTTATCGCGGAGCTTCGTGTAGTATTCGCCGTCGGCCATCAGAACTTTGCTAAGAGCAGATTGTAATGGAGTCGCGGGGCAAACGTAGATCACGTTCGCGACGGCATTTATCGGGGCGATCAATTCGCCCTTACCGTATGCGTAACCAAGCCGCCAACCGGAAATATTCCACGATTTCGAGAACGAATTTACCGTGATCGTCCGCTCTCGCATATCCGGAAGTGAGGCGATCGGCGTATGCGGATTCTCGCCGGTAACATAATGCTCGTAAACTTCGTCCGAGATGACTAACAGATCAAGCTCTTTGGCAACATCGGCTATCGATTCAAGTTCAGTTTGCGATAGAACCTTTCCGGTCGGATTTGCCGGCGAGCAAACAAGGATCGCCTTTAGCGGAAATTCGGCTCGGTCCTTTAATTCTTTACATCGGGCAAGCAATCCGGCCTTTTCAAACGACAGGTTTTCGTCCAATTCAAACGCTTCATTCTTGGAACCAAATTCTTCAAGAATACGGCGATGATATGGATAATACGGTTCAAATACGAGGGCGGATTTCCCTCTCAGATACGACTGCGCAATGCCGATCAACGCCCCGGTGCCGCCATTTGTGATCATCAATTGAAACGGCGAAGCGTCCGGGTCGACCTCGATACTGTTATATTTGGAGATCTTTTCGGCAACTGCCTTCCGCAAACTCGCGTCACCTTCGCTGCCGCCGTAATGATTCTGGCTGGCTGCGATTATTGCGGCCGCCTCAGCCGCCAATTGCGGGTCGATCGGCAATTCCGATTGCCCTTGAACAAGGTTTCCGCTTGGCGGAACGAGCCGGGTGATAGCACGAATATCCGGCTTTACTTTCTTAACTTTTGCTTCGGTCATATGACATTAGCATAGCAATTGAAGCAAAAATGACGAAGCCTCCACTTTTTTGCAGGCCCCTTCACGTGTCCAAATCAGGAGTTTTACGCGCTTGCAGCGTCAGGGTAATAGATCAGCTCGATGATATTTCCTTCGACGCCTTTGGTATAAAACGACGACGTCCCGTCGCGGTGAGGCTTGATCGGGCGTCCTTCGCTCGCGGCAGCGGCTTCCAGTTCTGCCATCGTCTCGACCCTTAATCCAAAGTGCGGCGGATGAGTAGAATCGGGTGGCAGAAGGGCGATCCCGAAACCCTTTGCATCGCGAACCATCGCCCAGTCTTCATAAAGCGTTTCGACGGAGAATCCAAGTTTCTTATACTCCTCGACCGAACCCTGAAGGTCATCACATCTAACAGCAATGTGATCAACTGTGCCTGAAAATCTCATGTCTGACATCTTTTCACCTCTAGCCTGATTCTAACAAATCGATCATCAACCGATAAGTTCGACGCGAAATCTGATAAATTATATTTTTTACGAAGTTATGAAGACGATTATTATTTCAGTCATTTTATTTGCTTTTGCTATTGCGGCGAGCGCCCAGACCGCGAACGCCGATGTGTTTGCGACCGCGACCGGAATTAAGATCACTGCGGCCGAACTTTCTAACGAAACTCGCTCTATTTACGAACGCCGATGGGAGATCATAGCTTCCAACCGTACTAAGTTTTTAGCGCAGATCGTCTCGGAGATGTTGCTTGAAGCTGAGGCCCAAGAACGCGGGATCTCGCCCGAAAAGATCTTGTTGGCCGAATTTGAAAAACTTCCGAAACCTACGGAAGCCCAAATAAAAGCAGTTTACGACGCGAATCAGGCGGCACTCGGCGGCCGTTCGATTGTCGAAGTTCGAGAACAGATCATCGCCTTCCTGAAGCGTGAGCCCGAGGAAAAGGCCGAAAACCAGTTACTTGCTCGGCTCCGCGCAAAGCACAAGTACGCCCCCGGAAGCGACGTAAATGCCAAAGGGCCAAAGGCCTCCGATGTACTCTTTTCGATAGGCGCCAAGCCGTTCACGGTCTCCGACTTTGAGACGAAAGAGCGAATTTCTCTTAACGACGTCGAGGTTCATATCTATGAAGAGTTGCTCGTAGGCGTTGAGGAATCATTGGTCAATAAATTGATCGAAAAGGAAGCAGTCGAACGAAATGCGGATCCCCAAGCGATCGTCGCAGCAGAGATCACCGACAAGATGCGTGATTTTTCCGACACCGAGAAGACAAAGCTTTGGACGGCATTTCAGGATCGTCTGTTTGCAAAATACTCTGCAAAGATAATACTTCCGGAACCGAAGCGTCTTGTCCTAAACGTTTCGGCCGACGACGATCCTTCGATCGGCCCGACGACCGCTCCCGTAACCGTCGTTATGTTTATCGACTATCAATGTTCGACATGCGCCGCGTTTTCTCCGATCGTCAAACAGGTCGCATCTGAATTTGGTACTCGCGTCCGAATCGTGGTTCGCGATTTTCCGCTCGAGTCTATACATGAAAATGCCTTCCGAGCAGCACTAGCTGCAAATGCCGCCGCTAGGCAACGCAAATATTTCGAGTACGGTGCCCTGTTGTATCAAAACCAATCTTCGCTTGATGAGGCCTCGCTTTTGAAGTTCGCCGAGAGTGTTGGTCTGAACACCTTAAAATTCAAAGCTGATATGGCCGACTCAAAGAACGCCGAGGAAGTCCGGAAGGACATGGCTGATGGGAACAGTTACGGGGTGAACGGTACACCCACGATCTTCGTTAACGGGGTAAAACATCATTCACTTCTGGAGTCCAAGTTTCGACTGGCCGTTGAAAAAGCGTTTAATGCGGTAAAATAAAAATCATGCGATTTAGTTTCCTTGCGATCTTTTTTTTGTTTGTCACGGGTTGCGGCCCGGCGAGCCCGACCACGGTCAACAACAACGTTTCCAACACAAAGGCAACCCTTGTGCCTTCATATACATACGACATAGTGGCGACATATCCGCACGACCCGAAGGCATTTACCCAAGGTTTGGTCTTTCGCGACGGAGTGATGTACGAAGGAACCGGCGGCCAAGACAACGATCCTTACACGTCTTCGTTGAGAAAGGTCGAACTCGCGACCGGAAAGGTTTTGCAAAAGCATGACCTGCCGCGGGAGATTTTCGGTGAAGGAATCGCGTTACTCGGCGACAAGATATTTCAGCTTACCTGGACAGAAGGCAAGGCCTTCGTTTACGAACGCGAGACATTTCGCCTGCTTCAAGAGTTTTCCTACTCCGGCGAAGGTTGGGGCCTGACCGAAGACGGCACGAACCTTTATCAGAGCGATGGCACGCACGTTATCCGCGTGGTCGATCCCGCCACTTTCAAAACGATCAAGACGATCGTCGTAAAAGACGAACGCGGCAATCCGGTGATGCAGCTCAACGAACTCGAATGGGTCAAGGGCGAGATATGGGCGAACGTCTGGCAAAAAGGCTGGATATTGCGCATCGATCCGAACACGGGCAATTTGCTCGGCCGTATCGACCTGAACAAGGTAACTGATGAAGAACAGCGAGGCAACAAAAATGCAGACGTTCTAAACGGCATCGCCTATGATGCTCAGAGTGATCGCCTGTTCGTTACCGGAAAACTTTGGACGCGTTTGTTCGAGATAAAGCTGAAACCAGCCTCATAAATATAATGAGCGAACACGAAACTTTTTTTATGCGGCGCGCGATCGAACTTGCACGCGAGGGAATGAATAGTGCCGGCGGCGGGCCATTCGGTTCGATTGTTGTCCGTGATGGAAAGATCATCGGTGAAGGCTCAAATCAGGTGACGGCGACGAACGATCCGACGGCACATGCAGAGGTCGTGGCGATCCGCAACGCTTGCAAGAACATCGGTTCGTTTCAGTTGGATGGCTGCATTATTTACGCTTCGTGCGAGCCATGCCCGATGTGTCTTGGTGCGATATATTGGTCAAGAGCCGAACGAGTTTACATTGCTTGCACTCGCGACGACGCTGCAAATGCAGGCTTTGACGACGCGTTCATTTACGATGAGATCGGCAAAGATCTTGACGATCGACAAGTTCCGTGCGATGTTCTGCTTCGCGAAGAAGGACTTCCGATCTTCGATCAATGGATCGCGATGCCTGAAAAGATCGAATATTAGCCCGCTGTGTCAAATACCTACTTTTTTATAATTCTAGCTTTGTTCGTCGGCGCATTTTTGCCGCTGCAGGTCGGCGTTAATTCGAAGCTTGCCGAATCTGTCGAAAGTCCGTTGGTTTCCGCGTTACTATCTTTCTGCGTCGGAACGATCGCACTTCTTTCATACATTTTGATCACGGGTGCGCCGCTCGCAAACGCGCTGAACGCAAAGAACGCGTCGCCTGTTGCGTGGATCGGCGGATTGCTCGGTGCATTTTACGTCGCCGTATCTATCGTGCTTCTTCCAAAGTTGGGAGTCGCAACCACGGTCACTCTCATAATCGCCGGGCAAATGCTTATGAGCCTCGTCATGGATCACTACGGACTGCTCGGCGTTCCGGTCCGCGAAATTTCGCTCGCACGCGTCGGCGGCGCTACTTTAGTTCTTGCGGGAGTGATTCTAATTCGCAAGTTCTAAACAACCGTCAAAAACTCGGGAACAAATTCCTCCTCTCGGTGTCTAAGTCAACACGAACCAAATGTACGGTTCGGAAAAGACCGTTGGCACCGGCAACTAAAATGGAGGAATGGAAAATGTTTGACAAACTTATTGAATCGAATTCGAAAGGAACAAATGCAAGTGACCGACGAGGTTACTTCGCGGTGTCAACCGTCTTTATGAGCCTGGTGCTCATCGCTGGATTATTGGCCAGCATTTATGGTGCGAATTTCGACATCGGAAACGGTGATCTCGACGTTTCACAACTGCTTGCACCGCTTGAAACTAACGCCCCTGAACCGAAGCCTGCACCAAAACCCGAGTCGCAACCAGAACAGCAGAAAGAATCTACTGAATTGCCAATGCGTACCGCCGTTGTACAGCAAATAACGGAAACTCCAAACAAAATAGTTCCTGTCGCAACTGCACCAGTTGATTTCAAAGAACGTCCGGACGGGCGATTTGAGATGGGCCCTGTTAATCTTGATCCGCCAAATGCGGGATACGTCGCCGGCGTTCCCGGTGGCACAGGCTCAAACCCGCCCAATGGCTCGGGCGATGGTTCGGATTCTTCAGTGTCCACACGAACAATTCCGCCTCCGCCTCCGATCGAAAAACCAAAGGTAAATCCGAATACGATCGTGTCGCTTGGAGCGGTCAACGGAAAGGCACTGACGCTGCCAAAGCCTGCGTATCCGCCGGCAGCGAAGATGGTGCGAGCCGAAGGTGCGGTTCAGATCCAGATCACGATAGACACTAACGGCTCGGTGGTTTCGGCAAAGGCACTTAACGGTCATCCGACGCTGAGAACGGTCGCTGAACGTGCCGCTATGGGCGCTAGATTCTCGCCGACCAAGTTGTCTAATGTCCCTGTAAAAGCGACGGGCATCATTACCTACAACTTCAAGCTGGGATAGTTTCGTAGATCTTAGAAAAATGTCGGATCCGATTCGCCGCGAAGGCTTCGGATTCGACTTTTCTTTCTTTAGCGTGAAAGAAATGCCATCAGATCTTCCACATCCATCTCATGGATCGGCACTGGAAATTTTGCTTTCAATTCATCAAACGCCATTCCGTCAAGCAGTATCGGTTCATCCGATTTGATCGTGTGTTTCGGAATGACTACAAAATCGCTTTTGATCTGATCTTTAACGTTCAAATAATCTTGTCCGGTGAGCAGGCCTGCCACCGAAACATCGCCACCAAAATACGTGTTAGGCACGCCGAGCACGGAAAGCCGAGTTCCCGCGACCGAATTGTATCGCCCGATCATTTCGGCAAGCATTGGAGCAAACATTTCACCGGTCAAGATCGTGCCGAACAGACTCCGCCCCGATCTTTCCGGTGGCGTCGAAACCATTACGTTCTGAGGAACTGCGGCAACCGGATGAGTTCGTGCGTCGGCAAAATACTTTCTAGCGATTGCCACGCCGTCTTTTCGTTGCAAATCCGTAGTTTGTCGGTTCAACACCTTTTCGAAGCGATTCAAAAACGACCTGATCATCCCAACGCCGTCTTCTATCTGCGGATAATTTCCGTAATGTCGCCGCGATGGTATTTCAACGCCGCCTTTCAGATAGATCTCGTCGCCAAGAAATGCAAACGTCACACCAAGCGTCTTTCGAAATTCTTTCTGTGTCTTTTCGACCTCTTTGATCGTCTGTCGGCAAAACTCCGGCGTCACACGCGTAAGCCGTTCGTCAGTGTTATAGCGTGTCAAGGCAACCGGCACGACCGCGACCGAGACCACTTGTGGATAATGCTCAGCCAGATCGCGAAGCGTTTTTTCGAGTATCGTTCCATCATTTATCGTCGGGCAAAGCACCACCTGTGCGTGCAGTTCGATGTCGTTATCAAGCAACGTTTTAAGCTTGTCCGCAATATCCGCACGCGATTCATCAACACCTAACAGATACGCTCGAGTCTTAAGATCGGTTGCGTGAACCGACACGTATTGCGGCGAAAGACGCTGTTCGACGATGCGTTTCATCTCGTCCGGCGTTATCGATGAAAGAGTCGTGTAATTTCCATAGAGGAACGACAGGCGAATGTCTTCGTCGCGAACAAAAAGCGATGGTCTGGCCGTTTCCGGATTGCCTTTGCAGAAACAAAAGAGGCATTCGTTCGCACATTGGCGCGGAACGATCTGTTCAAAATTTAGCCCGAAATCTTCGCCTTCTTCACGATCAAAATCTATTTCGAGTGTTTCGCCGTTCGATTTTTTGACCTGAAAGATAAGATCCGTCTCACCGGCGGTCTGAAAACGGAAATCCAGATAATCACGAACCGGCCGGCCATTAACTCGAACAATTCGGTCATTGGCGCGCAGGTCGAGTTCTTCACCGAGACTGTCCGGCGTGACCTCCGTAATTATCACGCCCGCTCGGCGAAGCTGCGTTACAGCCGGTGTTACCGCAAACTCATACATAACAACATTAAAGTATGACAGAAAAGTTGAACGCAGATGAAACGGAATAAGCGGATTTCCACAGATCTGAAATTCACGTTAATGAAATCTGATCCGTGATAATCCGCTTGATCGGCGTTAGATAATCGTTTAATTACGCTGCCGCTAACTTGAGATCGATCAAGCTGTCGAGCGATATGTACTCAAGTCCCTGCGATTCGGCCACAGCATCGTAGGTAAGCTTCCCGGCGTAGGTATTTACACCTTCGCGAAGGCCGTGATCGTCTTTGATCGCCTGTTCAAACCCCTTATTAGCGAGATCCAATGCATATGGGAGCGTCGCGTTGGTCAATGCAAATGTCGATGTTCGCGGAACCGCTCCCGGCATATTCGCTACGCAATAATGCAAAACGCCTTCTTCGTAATACGTTGGGTTTGAATGAGTCGTTGCATGCGTTGTTTCAAAACATCCACCCTGATCGACCGCAACATCGACCAATACCGCACCTTGCGGGATCAGGTGAAGCATATCGCGCGTGACCAGCTTCGGTGCGGCAGCACCAACGACCAGGACAGCACCGATCACCAGATCCGCATGCGAGATGGCTTCTTCGATCTGGTATCGCGACGAGGCAAGCGTTTGAACCTTCGAGAGGAAAATATCATCGAGCTGACGAAGCCGGTCAAGATTGCGATCGATGATCGTTACCTTTGCTCCGAGCCCGACCGCCATTTTTGCAGCTTCAGTTCCAACTACACCGCCGCCAATAATGACAACATTAGCTGCCGGAACTCCGGGAACGCCGCCGAGCAAAATGCCACGGCCGCCGTTCATCTTTTCAAGATACGTCGCACCAACTTGGACAGACATACGCCCTGCAACTTCAGACATCGGCGTCAAGAGCGGCAATCGGCCCTGTTTGTCAGTAATGGTTTCGTAAGCAACGCCCGTCACTTTACGCTCCATCATCTGCTTTGTGAGTTCGAATTCCGGGGCAAGATGAAGGTAGGTGAATAGCAGCTGGTTCTCTCGCATCCGACCGTATTCGGGTGCGATCGGCTCCTTGACCTTGACGACCATGTCACCTTCGCCCCACGCATCATCCGCCGTCTCGACCAACTTTCCGCCGGCTCCGACGTATTGATCATCCGCAAAACCCGAACCTTCGCCCGCCGTCTTTTGGACGAAAACCTCGTGTCCGGCCTGAACCAACGCATGAACACCCGCCGGCGTTAAGCCAACCCGATATTCGTTATCTTTGATCTCTTTCGGTAAACCGATCTTCATTATTTTTCTCCAGATTAGAGTGAAATCTTATGTATTAATGACAAACCAATAAAATAACATTATGAGTAGATGAAAACAACGGAAAGAAAGCTGAAAGACTAGCTATGAAATCTACGGATGGAACGGCCAGATGATCGGTATCATGATCGTTGCAATGATCCAGAGAATTATATTCAGGGGCGTTCCGACCTTTATGAAATCAACAAATTTGTACTGACCTGGCCCGTAGATCATCGTGTTCGTCTGGTATCCGATCGGCGTCATAAAGCTGGCAGATGCCGCGAAAACGATCGCCATCAAAAAGGGTCGCGGGTCAACACCAACTGAAACGGCGGTCGCAATCGCGATTGGCGCAAGCAAAGCTCCCGTCGCGTTGTTTGACATCGCGGACGTCAGCAGCACAGTCATGATGTAAAAGACCGACACAAGAGCGACGTTGCCGAACGATCCCACGGAACTGACCACGGTCGAAGCAATAAGTGCGGCGGCCCCCGAACTATCAAGTGCGACCCCTAACGACAATATCCCGGCGAGAAGAAAGATGATCTTCCAATCGATCGCCGTGTACGACTCTTCCATTGTCAGGCATCCCAAAAGGACCATCAGTATCGCCCCGATCACCGACGCGACAACGATCGGCGCGATATTTATACTGGCAGCGACAACGACCCCGATGACGATCGCAACTGCTATTGCGACCTTGCTCTTGCGAAATTCAACCTTTCTCGATTCAGAGGTTATGATGAAATCGCTGCTGCGAGTGAACGCAGGAAGTCGCTCCTCATGAATTTCCACCAGTAGAAGGTCACCCGCACTTAGAACCGTGTTGGAGAGTTTTTCATGAATCAGGCGCCCCTTCTGGCGGATCGCCAATACTGTCGCTCCATAACTCTCTCGAAACCTCGTATCCCGAAGCATCTGGCCAACAAGCGACGAATTTGGGTCAAGCACGACCTCCAATAGCTTAAAATCTTCGGGCGTTAGGCTGGCATCGCCCCATTTCGCCTGCGGACGCAGGTCAACGCCCTCCTGTTCATGCATAGCTTTGATCGATTCCATCTCGCATCGGACGATCAAAATATCGTGTGCCATTAGAACCGTTTCCGGGCCGGGCTGGTGGATAGTTTGATCGCCGCGTCGAATCTCTAGGATCGCAATGTCGAGGTCAAGAACAAGCGGAGATTTGCGAATCGTCTTTCCTGCCGAGATCGAATCTTCTAGAATCAAGATCTCGGTAATGTATTCGGTCAGTGCAAACGCCTCGGAGAGGTCGCCCTTTGCGCGGCGGTCCGGTATTAGCCGAATTCCGACCAGCCCAAGATAAGCCAGAGCTACGACGAACATTATTATGCCTAGCGGAGCGAACTCGAACATTGTGAAGGGAGCAATGCCTTGCTTCGTCGCAATTGAGCTGATCAGAATGTTGGTCGAGGTGCCGATCAGCGTGCAGATACCTCCAAGCATTGAGGCGAATGATATCGGCATCAGCATTTTCGAAGCACTGAAGCCTGTTTCTTTGGCCAGACCTATAATTATCGGCAAAAAGATGGCGATCACCGGCGTGTTATTGATGAACGCGGACATGAACCCTACGAGGATCATGACAACAATAATGCCGACCCAAAATCCGCGCTCGAAAATTCGACTAACGAAGACTCCGATGAAATTTACAGCGCCTGTACGAAACAGACCCGCGCTCAAGATGAACATCGCCGCAACGGTCACCGTTGCCGTATTGCTAAATCCCGAAAGCCCTTGCTCCGGTGTGATGATGCCGCTGACAAGCAGAATGGACATCACGAGCAAGGCAATCACATCCACCCGCAGCTTTTCCGTAATGAACAGATATATCGCGAGGACCAGAACAGCAAGGACAATAATGATCGGAAGTGTCATGGCTAATTGCACCGATGCTAGGCATAGAGTATCCAATTCTCAGAATCCTAACAAATCTATCGCGATCTACCGTCGTTGAATCGCGGCTTTCTGAGATTTTCCAACTATCGAAGACACCTGAAAAGGGTTTTTAGGCGTCTTGTTGCAACCACTTCTATTTGATCGTTCCGGTAACTGCGGCCAAAACAGCCCTGATCTCGCCGTAGCTGTAATCCTCGCCGAGGAATTCTTTGATCGGCGACAAGGCATTGCTGTCCGCAAATTTCGTGATCGCTTCACGAATCGGCTCGACCTTATCCAACGATACAAATTGATCTAGGCTAACCTCGCCGGTCGCGATAAAGCGTGCGAGATGATTTTCGATCGTGCTTACAGCGAGACCGCGTTCGCGAGCAATTTCGGCGATCGGCTTGCCGTCGCGGAACAGGTCGAGCGATGTGTGGTATGTATCTTTTCCGGTAACATCACGTTTTGTTCGTTGTTTACGTTCGCGTTTCGGTTCTTTGAGGTCTATGCGTGAAACGAGACCGTTTTTCAAACAATGGCCCTTTATCTCACGCAAAAAATTCACGCCGTATTTATCGAATTTCAGGTCGCCAATGCCCGAGATCTTGCGCATTTCCCAATCGCTCTGCGGCAGATAGGTCGCCATTTCAACCAGCGTCGCGTCGGAAAAAACTACATACGGCGGCACATTTTCGTTGCGAGCGAAAACGGTTCGCATTTGTCGTAATGCATCGAAAAGTTCGGGTATGTGCGGATGCAATATCTCGGGGACGATCCGTTTCTTTTTCTCTTCCTTAAAGCGAGTCTTTATCAATTGAACCGGCGTTTTTCCGGCGAGCACGTCCATACTCGTTTCGGTCAGGACAAGAATCGGATACTGGCCAGTAGTTTGTGCGAGAAAGCCCTGAGCAATGAGGTCTTTGAAATAGTCGTACCAGTTGTCCTTAGAAACTTCTGATCCAACGCCGTAGGTTTTCAGATTCTTATGCTCATCACGGATCTTCTCCGACTTCGAACCGCGCAGGAAATCGACGAGATAGCTAAGGCCAAATCTTTGGTCCGTCCGATAGACGGCGCTCAGGGCTTTTTGAGCGATAATCGAACCGTCAAACCGCTCAAGTTCTGTCGTGCAATTGTCGCAATCGCCGCAATCGGCTGCCGAGTCCTCGGAAAAGTAATTGAGCAAAAATCTCCGGCGGCAGGTTCTCAGATCGCCAAATTTGCCCATCAAATCGAGCTTGCGAAGCATTATCTCAGACTGTGCGGCGTTGCCATCGACCGCGGCGAACCCTTTTAGCTTAATCACGTCGCCCCAGCTAAAAAACAGCAAAGCGTCGCTTTGTAGACCATCGCGTCCGGCACGGCCTGTTTCCTGATAATAGCTCTCGATATTTTTTGGAAGGTCCATGTGGACAACAAATCGCACATTTGATTTGTCGATGCCCATTCCAAACGCGATCGTCGCAACGATGATTTTCGTTTCATCCTTGAGGAACGAACCTTGGTGCTTATCGCGAACCTTTTTGTCGAGCCCGGCGTGGTACGAAAGAGCCGAAAATCCTAAATCGCGAAGGTCGGCGGCAAGTGAATCAACTGAACTGCGGCTAAGGCAATAGATTATTCCGCTGTCGTCTTTTCGTTTATCGAGATAGGCAAGCAACTGTCCGAAAGAATCTCGCTTGGGCTCGACCGCGTAAAAAATATTCGGACGATTGAAACTCGAGATCAATAGCTCGGCGTTGGGAACATTC
>JBGTKQ010000148.1:0-7337 GCA_041744555.1 Pyrinomonadaceae bacterium | reverse complement strand
AAGGGTTTATGGACCGCCAACACGATATTCCAAACAGCCGATAGACGCGAAAAAGTTTCAGGGCATCCGCGGAATAATTGGTTTCCGTGTTCCGTTCAAAAATGGCAGTGCTACCGGGCATTTCACGCTTTGGGACGGGTTCAATTTACTTTACGGGGGCGAAGATCACGATTATTTCAAGATCGCCACTGAAGCCGCATTGTGGGAAGCCGGAACAACGAGAGTCTCCGTTCCGGATGTATAAGAAAAAAGGCACCCGATTTCGAGTGCCTCTTTTGTCCCTAGATCGAACTTTTCGATTCTAGTTAACCTTCATTCCCAGGCTCTTCACAAGGAAGCCATAAATGTCGGCTTGTTCCTGGATCTGCTTCGAGATCGGTTTACCGGCACCGTGTCCGGCTTTTGTTTCGATGCGGATCAGGATCGGCTTGTCGCCGCCCTGACCTTCCTGCAACGCAGCGGCATATTTGAAGCTGTGTGCAGGGAAGACGCGGTCGTCGGTGTCTGCCGTCGTCACCATCGTCGCCGGATATTTCGCTCCGACCTTAACGTTGTGCAGCGGCGAATAAGCGTAGAGAACCTTGAATTCTTCAGGCTTCTTCGGATCGCCGTAGTCCGATTTCCAGAACGCACCAACGGTAAATTCAGTGAATCGAACCATGTCCATAACGCCTACCGCTGGCAATGCAGCTCCAAACAGATCAGGCCGCTGATTCAGCACGGCTCCGACGAGTAGACCGCCGTTCGAACCGCCCTGAATTGCGAGTTTCGGCGTACTGGTGTACTTGTTGTTGACCAAATATTCACCGGCAGCGATAAAGTCGTCAAACGTGTTCTGCTTTTTCAGAACCGCACCGTTCGCCCACCATTCTTTTCCGTATTCTGCACCGCCGCGGATGTTCGCAACAGCATAGATGCCGCCCATTTCCATCCAAACAGCCCGCGTGACCGAAAACCCTGGCGTCTGGTTTATATTGAAACCGCCGTAACCGTAAAGGATGGTCGGGTTCGTTCCGTCGAGTTTCAAGCCTTTCTTATGCGTGATGAACATCGGAACCTTGGTACCGTCTTTGCTAGTGTAAAAGACCTGTTTCACTTCGTATTGCGAACCGTCGAACTTGACCGGTGTCTTTCGGAAAACAGTGCTCTTGCCGGTCTTCATATCGTAATGATAGATCGTCGGCGGAGCGTTGTAGCTCGAGAAACTGTAAAACGTTTCGGTCGCGTTCTGCTTGCCGCCAAAACCACCCGCGGAGCCAATGCCGGGAAGGTCAACGTCGCGGACGTGCTTGCCGTCCTTATCGTAGATCTTGATGTTCGTATATGCGTCTTTCAAATAATTCGCGACGAACTGGTTGTTGATCATCTGAACGCCGTTAAGTGTTTCGGCAGACTGCGGAATTACTTCTTTCCAGATGCGAGTACGAGCAAGAACGTTTACGCTTACCAGTTTTCCGCGTTCTGCGTCTTTGTCCGTGCGGAAATAGAAGACCGGGCCATCATTGCCGACAAACCCCCAACTATTTGTTCGCTCAGAAACTAACGGCACGATCGGTGAATCCGGTTTCGACAGATCCTTGAAATGGATCTCATTCATCCGCTGAGTTCCTTTGGATGTGGACATTACGTACCACTTGCCGTCTTCCGTAACGCCGCCGCCCGATGTTAGCTCACCGTCATCGGTACGCTCGTAGATCACCTTATCTTCGGAAAGCGGTGTTCCGAGCTTGTGAAAGTAGATCTTTGGAAATTTGTTTGCGGCACGAAGTTCTGCACCCGCAGCCGCGGCCGGATATCGTTGATAGAAGAATCCTGAGTTATCACTAAGCCAAGACACACCGCCCTGTCGGTTTGGCGGAAGAGTATCAGCAAGATGCTCACCGGTCTCGGTGTTCATTATCCGCCATTCGGTTCGATCTGACCCCGAACGCGAAACACTATATGCCCAAAGTTTTCCGTCATCGGTAAAGGACGAGCCGCCGAGAGCGACCGTACCATCGGTCGAAAGTTTGTTTGGATCCAAGAAGACCTTGCCCGGATCGTCTTTCGATGTTGATCGATACAACACGCTCTGATTCTGAAGGCCATCGTTCTTTGTGTAGATGTAAAAACCGTCGGTAATTTTTGATGGTGCCGAGATACGTTCATAGTTCCATATCTCGGTAAGGCGGTTCTTGATCTGCTCACGTTCCGGGATCGTTGCAAGATAAGCATCCGTGTGAGCGACTTGGTCTTCGATCCATTTTTGGGTATCGGCAGACGCGGTATCTTCCATCCATCGATACGGATCAGAAACCTTGGTTCCGTGGTAATCATCGACCTGATCGACCTTTTTCGCCTTCGGGTAACCGTTGCCCTTTTGAGCGGGGACGGACGAGGCAAACAAAGAGACTACGACCAGAAGAAAAAGTGATCTCTTAAACATTGCGGACTCCTATAAACATTGGATTTTCAATGAGTATAGTTCGGCACCGTACGTATTCCAAGCGAAATAACGCCAGATCACGTGTAAAGAATTGTAATTGTGAATTAGAAGACAGGCAGATGAGCGTCAGAATTATTATTTCTCTTGGTCGTTGGGGCCTCTTCAATGCCAAAAGACAGCCAGTTGGGGCGGGCGTATAGTAGCCGCTCAGTTTCATCAACCGCTTTCGGTTTTGCGATCAAATAGCCCTGGCCGTAATCGCAGCCAAGATTCCGAAGTACCGCTAACTGCGATTCAGTCTCAATGCCTTCTGCTATGACACGCATTCGTAGATTCTTTGCGAGCGAGATAATAGTTTGGAGTATCTCGGAATTCTCGCCATTCACCCCAACGTTCTTTACAAATGAACGATCGATCTTAAGAGTGTCAAAGGGAAGCCGCTGGAGATAGCTGAGGCTCGAATAGCCGGTGCCGAAATCATCGATCGAAAGCTGAACTCCCAAATGCTTGAGTCGATTCAAAACGTTGATCGTACGCTCGGCGTTCTCCATAGCCGAGCTTTCGGTGATCTCAAGTTTCAAAGAAGTCGGCGGTAGGTTGGTAGAGGCCAAGGCGTTCTCGACGTCATCGATCAGGTCGTTGTTTGATAAGTGTTTGCCAGAGATGTTTACGCTAACGATCATGTCTCGATATTCAGGCCCGATATTGCGCCATTGAGCGAGTTGTGTGCACGTTTGGTGCAGTATCCATACTGTGATCGGTTGTATCAGTCCCGATTGTTCAGCGATCGGAATAAACTTGTTAGGCGGGATCAAGCCATATTCGGGGTGATGCCAGCGGATCAGAGCTTCGAAGCCGACGAGCCGTGCGTCATCAAGCGAAACGATCGGCTGATAATGCATCGAAAGTTCACCGCGTTCGGTCGCATTGCGCAGGTCCATTTCGAATCGAACGCGTTCCTGAAAACGTGAGCGAAGATCGGTGGTGAAAATTGCCAGCCCGTCATTACGTTCCTTGGCGAAATGCATGGCGATATCTGCATCACGAAGGATCTCTTCCGGCGTATTGTATTCGGCGTCACACGGTGCGATCCCGATGTTTAGATCGATAGCGATCTTGTGCCCCGCGAGGCTGAACGGCTGCTTTATGCTGTCGTAGAGCCGTTTGGCAACCTTGTGAGCTTTGCCGCTTGTCGATACATTTCGAAGCACGATAGCGAATTCATCTCCGCCGATGCGGGCGACCGTATCCAGTGGATTTACCAGCCGTTGAAAGCGTTTGGCAGCGATCGCCAAGACCTTGTCGCCGATGGTATGCCCAAGCGTATCGTTAATGTTCTTAAAACTGCGGATGTCGAGGAAAAGTACTTGGAACGAAGTCGAAGGATCGCGTCTGTAGGTGTTGATCAATTGCGCCAAAATGTCGTTCAATTGCTTTCGGTTCGCGAGGCCGGTCAATGAATCGTGCAGAGCAGCATGCTGAAAATCCTTCTCGCTTCTTCTGAGTGCGGCATTGGCACGCTCTTCTTTCACAAGCGATTGTTCTAACTGACCCGCGTGCTTTTCGGCTTCTCGTCGACGTTCCCGTTCCATTTCCGCCTTCTGGCGCTCGGCCTCTTCGACGTTCTCGATCGACAAGTTGATCTCGCCGATCATCTTTCGATAGTTTAGATATGCAAAGCCGAAGATGGTTGATGCGATCACCGCAAGGGTAACGTCAGCGAAAGTAATTACGCGGAATGCGACACCCGCAAGACCTGCTCCTGCAAACTGGGCGAAAGCGCTGGAAATGCCTTGCGATTTCCAATTCGACCAGATGCTCTCGCTAGAACGTATTTTTTGATAGATCGCGGCAAACAGTGATGACCCGAAAAACTGTGAAAGGGAAAGCACCCCCAAAACCGTTGCAAGCTCTCGCGTGCTCGTCAGATCAAATATCGTTCCATTCCAGCTCGTGAAAAGATAAAGAACGCCGTATGTCGCCGTCGTATAAAGCACCGCGAGCGATGAATTGAACGGAAGAAACCATTTGGCGAGTTTCACGCCTCGTCGTCTCAGGTCAATTGCATTTGCTGCAGTTTCAACAAAAGCGGTCAAGATGGCGAGTTCACCGCCATAGATCAAGAATGTCAAGAAAACCACCGCATCCGAAAAACTAAGTATTAGGTTTGATTTCGGTAGAGAAACGCTCATCCGAGGAGCAACAAAAATGCTAAATGCGAGAATTAAAACATAGCCCCAATCCAATCGGTTCGTAGGCAACAAAAACCACGCAGACGAGAGAGACACGGCGCCAAGAAAGATGACTACGAGCTTTGTGTAGTTCGAAAACTTATCTCTGTCCATATAGCCTATGGAACCGTCTTGCGTCTGAGTCTGCAATCTATGAAGTGTGGGTTCGAAGTTTGAACTGATGGCGGCTGTTAGCCGCGAGAGCTAAAGTTTAGCATTTTATGGCTGTATAAAGCTAGTAAAATTAGAACAAACTCCGGCAAACTGGTTACCCGGTATACATTTCCAATGAGTACTAAGTATGCAGTCATGTAACCGCAATTATTTCATTACTTAGAGAGTTCATGGCACAAAGTGCATACTAAATACTCGGTCTGCATGGCTTCAAATGGATGGGGCCAAAAGAAACGGTATCCAAACGTATCTATCTGAATCTAAATAGTTTATGAGAACACAGCAACACTCACAATGTCTTGGCATAAGGATTGAATTAGGAATGGCATCACGAAGTAAAGAACTTTGATAAAACAATCTGGAGAGCTGAAGAAATGAAAAACCTAAAAAACAAACTAGCCGCAATCGCATTTACATTGATGATCGCAATGGGTTCCACGGTGGCAAACGCTGGAATCTTGATCAACGACCGTAACGGTTCGGGCTTCAAGAATACCGAAACATGCACAACCAGCGAAGATCAAAAAGACTGGGGCATCCTAATCAACGACATCATTGGAATCCTTATCAATGACCTTGGAGGCATTCTGATCAATGATTTGAAGGATTCTGCTCCAACAAACTGCGGAATTCTAATTAACGACTAAACACTTTCTCTAATCCCACACCGGACAGCCCGTCGAGCAATCGACGGGCTTTTTATCTTTTTACGGCTTCGTACTGGTCGGAGCCAGCTTTCTCAAATTCTCAACGGATGCGGGCAGGATCTCGAGCAGGCGGTCGATGTCTTCGGGGGTGTTGTCTTTACCTAAGCTAAAGCGGATGGCTCCGCGGGCGAGGTCTTCTTGGCGGCCGAGGGCGCGGATGACGGGTGATGGTTCGAGCGAGCCGGACGAGCACGCCGAGCCGGTTGAGACGGCGATGCCTTGCATATCGAGATTGATCAGCAGACCTTCGCCCTCGATACCGCTGAACGAGATGTTCGAGATATTAGGAAGGCGATTGTCACGGTCGCCGTTCAGATAAGAGCCTTCGATATTTTCGAAAACCCGCTGTTCCATGTCGTCACGCAAAACCTGAAGAATCGCTGCGTTTTCATTCAATCTTTGTCCGGCAAGTTCTGCCGCTTTTCCCAATGCAACGATCTGAGCGACCGGCTCAGTTCCGCCGCGAATCCCGCGTTCCTGTCTGCCGCCGATATTTTGAGCATGAAGCCGAGTTCCTCGACGAACGTACAAAGCACCGATACCTTTCGGCGCGTGGATCTTATGCCCCGAGATCGAAAGCAGATCGCAGCCGATAGCTTCAACGTCAACATTAACTTTCCCGACTGCCTGCACTGCGTCGGTATGAAACCAGATCTTTTGGCCATTTGCACGCAGTTCACGAACAAGCTTTCCGATCTCTTCAACCGGTTGTAATGTCCCGATCTCGTTGTTGGCGAACATTATCGTTATCAACGAAGTGTTTTCTCGAACCGCATTCTTTACGTCTTCGATACGAACCATTCCGTTTTCATAGACCGGAAGAAAAGTGACCTCGCAACCCGACTTTTCGAGATCGGCACAGACCTCTTTTACTGCCGAATGTTCGATCGATGATGTGATGATGTGCGAGCGACTGGCACGGGTTTCGATCAAACCGCGTATTGCCAAATTATTCGATTCGGTGCCGCCGGACGTAAAGACTATTTCGTTTGGACGTGAGTTTAATAATGCGGCGACCTGGTGCCGAGCCTTATCGACTGCGGACCGAGTTTCCTGGCCGAAATAATGGATGCTCGACGCATTGCCGAATTTACCGGTCAGATACGGCATCATCGCCTCGAGAACTTCGGGGTCAACTGCGGTCGTCGCACTGTTGTCAAGATAGATCCGGCGGAACATAAACTTGATTCTAACCGTTATTCTTCATTGCTGAAACTGTGGCAAATAAAGTAAATTGGAATGTTGCGGGATGTTCGTGCATCTAAAATAAACGATACAGATCGCGATAGGAAAAAACGATGGATTTCATGGACTTTACAACTCGCGAGATTTTCAAGCGTTATGCCAGCATAATTGTCGGCAAACCGATCTCGCCCGTGTTTCTAAACATATTGGTAACGAGCGTTTGCGATATGCGCTGCACGCATTGCTTTTTTACCGAAGAGCTTGACGACCGCCCGCGGAAGAAGCTGCAGATGAAGGCGGACGAGATTGCGAAGATCTCCGAAACGCTCGGCGGTAATCTAGGCGTACTTGTACTTGCCGGCGGTGAGCCATTTACGCGAAAAGATCTTCCGCAGATCGTAAGGTCTTTCTACGAGAATAATAAGCTAGATTCCGTTTATTTGATGTCCAATGGACAGATTCATCAGCGGATATTCCAGGACGTAACGCAGATACTCGACGAATGTCCGAATTTGAACGTGACCGTTGCTCTTGGTATCGACGGAATGAAGGACGCGCACGAGAAGATCCGCCGCAAAGAGGGGAGCTGGGACAAGGCGATCCATACGGCCCGGA
>JBGTKQ010000147.1:0-10989 GCA_041744555.1 Pyrinomonadaceae bacterium | reverse complement strand
GCCGAGGGCGCGGATGACGGGTGATGGTTCGAGCGAGCCGGACGAGCATGCCGAACCGGTCGAAACGGCGATGCCCTGCATATCGAGATTGATCAGCAGGCCTTCACCTTCGATTCCTCTGAATGAGATATTCGAGATATTTGGTAGGCGACTTGCGTGATCGCCATTCAGAAAAGCTCCTTCAACATTTTCGAAAACCCGCTGCTCCAGATCGTCACGCAAAAACCGAAGCTTCTCTTCGTTTTCAAACAATCTTTGTCCGGCAAGTTCTGCCGCTTTTCCCAATGCAACGATCTGAGCGACCGGCTCAGTTCCGCCGCGAATCCCGCGTTCCTGACGCCCGCCTATATTCTGCGAATGAAGTCGAGTCCCGCGACGAATGTACAGAGCTCCAATACCTTTTGGAGCGTGGATCTTATGTGCTGAGATCGAAAGCAGGTCGCACCCGATCTCCTCGACATCAACCGGCATTTTTCCCACGGCCTGAACCGCGTCGGTGTGAAACCATATCTTTTGGCCGTTCGACCGCAGTGAGCGAACTAGCTTTCCGATCTCTTCGACCGGCTGCAAGGTGCCGATCTCATTGTTCGCGACCATTATCGTAATAAGAGCCGTGTTTTCACGCACGGCCTTTCTTACGTCACCGATCTTAACCAAACCGTCTTCGTACACCGGTAAATATGTAACCTCGCAGCCGGTTTTTTCGAGATAGGCACAGACCTCTTTAACGGCTGAATGTTCGATCGCGCTTGTGATGATGTGCGGAATGTTCGAAGAGGTGCGGACAGGAGGGTCCGCGCTCCGTTCGATCAACCCGCGGATCGCCAAATTGTTCGATTCGGTTCCGCCGGACGTGAAAACGATCTCGTTCGGGCGAGCGTTCAATAATGCCGCGACCTGGTGTCGGGCCTTATCAACCGCCGAGCGTGTTTCCTGGCCGAAGTGATGAATGCTCGAAGCATTGCCGAATTTTCCGGTCAGATACGGCATCATCGCCTCGAGAACATCGGGGTCGATGGCAGTAGTCGCGCTGTTGTCGAGGTATATTCTGCGGAACATTATCTTGATTCTAACCGTTATTCAACATTGCTGAAACCCTTAGAAATGAAGTAAATTGAAATGTTGCGGCGTGTTTTTGCATCAAAGAAAAAGCTGCAAAAGAGCTATAGGAAAAAACGATGGATTTCATGGACTTTACTACAAAGGAAATATTCAAGCGATATGCCAGCATTATTGTCGGCAAACCGATCTCGCCTGTCTTTCTAAACATTTTAGTTACAAGCGTTTGCGACATGCGCTGCACGCATTGCTTTTTTACCGAAGAGCTTGACGACAGGCCGCGAAAGAAGCTTCAAATGAAGGCTGATGAGATCGCGAGGATCTCCGAAACGCTCGGCGGCAATCTTGGTGTGCTTGTGCTTGCCGGTGGCGAACCATTCACCAGAAAAGATCTTCCGCAGATCGTAAGGTCGTTCTACGAAAACAATAAGCTCGATTCGGTCTATCTAATGTCGAACGGTCAGATCCACCAGCGGATCTTCCAAGACGTTACGCAGATACTCGACGAATGTCCGAAACTGAATGTTACGGTCGCTCTTGGCATCGACGGAATGAAGGACGCTCACGAAAAGATCCGCCGCAAAGAGGGAAGCTGGGACAAGGCGATCCACACTGCACGAACTCTTCAGCAGATGAAACGCGAGCAATATCCGCAACTGGATATCCAGACGTGTACATGCGTGATGCGCTCAAATGAGGACACGATCTTCGATTGGTACGATTTCCTAAAGCACGATCTAAAGCCGGACAAAGTGAATATCAACTACATCCGTCCGCCATCAGCCGATCCGAATGAATTGAACTTCGACCATAATCGTTACGGACAGCTTTCCCAGATGATCTTGGACGACACCAAGAACGCGGCATTGAAGAATAATTACGGCGGGAAGTCAGGATTCTTTAAGGCCGCCGTCGATCTCTACATGCACGACCTGATCGCGAAGACAAAAGAGACAAACACGGCCCAACTTAAATGTTATGCCGGAAGCGCCGGTGCGGTAATTTATGACAACGGCGTTCTTTCATCGTGCGAAAACAAACCGGATGTTTTGAATCTTCGCGATTACGATTGGAATTTTCAGGCCGCTTGGAAGACCGATCTGATGAAGGACCGCCGGAAGGAAGCCGGAGCCGGCTGCCATTGTACACACGAATCGAATTGCTATTATCCGTCGCTGCCATTCAATCCAGGCCATCTGCTGAAGATCAAAAAGCTTGAAGGCCAGATGAAAAAAGCTGCGAAAGATATGAGCTTCGCAGCGGCGAGGGAAGTTGCGTTGAAAGCGTAGAATTCCATGAACATAACCGTCGAAAAAACTCTCGAACTGCCCACTGCAGTACTTATAGTGCGCGAATTGGAGGCAGCGTTAAAGGCGGAACAGAAAAAACGCAAACATTTCTACACCGTTATCGACGAGACCAAGAAGATGGAGTTCATTAACGGCGAGATTTACTTTCAGTCGCCGGCCAAACTTTGGCACACCCAAGCTGTCGGAAATCTTTCCCAGCTTCTGAGTGCCTTTGCCGCGGAGAACAAGCGTGGAATTGTCGCGACCGAGAAACTGCTGATCTCGCTTTCGAGAAATGATTATGAGCCGGATGTTTGTTTCTTCGCCGCCGAGAAAGCTGAAACATTCACACCGAAACAAATGCAGTTTCCGGCACCCGATCTAATCGTTGAGGTTTTGTCGGAATCAACAGCTCGACACGATCGGGTAACAAAATTTGAGGATTATGCGGGGCATGGAGTCGGTGAATACTGGATCGTTGACCCGGAAAATGAAGTGGTCGAGCAGTATTCAAATCATGAGGGTGTCTATGAATTGATCCTTAAATCTGGTGACGGACATATTAAAAGTATTGTGATTCAAGGTTTTGATATTCCTATTCGGGCAATATTTGATAAGAACTCAATGATGGAAAGCTTGAAAAGGATCTTAGACTTCACTTTATCAAACGACGCGTGAATAAATCAAATACGCCCAAAATCCTGATCATATCCTCCGACACGGGTGGTGGCCATCGTTCAGCCGCGCAGGCGTTGGCGGTTGGGCTTCAGAGATTTTGGCACGGCGAATCTATCACGGTTCGAATTATCAAGGCGATCGAAGATTCGCATCACATCACCGAAAGGCTCGTAAATATTTACAACTGGCTACTTAGAAATAAGCAGGGCTGGATGAAATATTTATACTGGGCGGTGAATTGGTTTCGGCCGGAGACCCATAGATTTTTTCTCAATCGGTGCATCGTTCCGCTCAAAGCCTCGTTCGAAAAATGGTGTCCGCATATCGTCGTTAGCGTTCATCCGTTGACCCAACACATTTTCGGCCGCATCCTGCGTGAATTGAATTTACAGGATCAGATACCGCTTGTTACGGTCGTAACCGACCCGTGTTACGGATTCTGGAAAGGCTGGGCCTGTGATGACGTTTCGCTGTATTTGGTAGCAAACGACGACGCCAGGCAGCAGCTTATCGATTACGGCGTGTCGTCAGACAAGATAAAGATATCGGGACTTCCACTCCACCCGAAATTTCGTGAAGTGAGCGAATCGGACGCTCAAACGGCACGAAAAGCCTTCGGCCTTGATCCTGATAAATTCACGGTATTTGTAAACGCGGGTTGGATCGGCGGCGGAAACATTCCGGCTATCTTCAAAGAACTGGTTCGCGGCGAACTCGACGTTCAGGCGATCTTTCTTGCGGGTAAGAACGAAGAATTGAGACTCGAGGCCGTTGAGATCGCGAAGACCGCGAAATTCCCCGTAAAGGTAATAGGATATTCTGAAGATATCGAAAAGTTAATGCAGTCGGCGAACGTAATGGTCTCGAAATTGGGCGGGCTTACTACGTTTGAAGCTTTAGCTTGCCATCTTCCGATCATCGCCGATCTAACGACCCCACCGATGCCGCAAGAGGCCGGGACTGTCAAACTTCTTGTCACCCGCGGTGCCGGGATCATGCTCGAAAGGTCGTCGGATATCGTCGCCACGGTGCGTTCCCTTTCCGATGATCCGCAAAAATACCGTGCCTTGCGTGCGGCAACCGCGAGTATGTCCGTGCCGAATTCAACCGAGGCTATTATTCGAGAGATCACAGCATTGCTTCCCGCTCACCACGCTGTGAAGCCCGAGGTCCTCGCCGCCTGACGCCGTTTTATAGCCAAACGAACTTGTCAGTCGAACACTATTTAATTAACCTTTTGTATTGCAATTCGATTCGGACCTTTCTGGAGAATTTGATTTGAGTCTTTTATTGGAAGGAAAACGCGCTTTTGTGTCGGGCGGCACTCGTGGAATCGGTGCGGCCATTTGCGAGGTCTTCGCCCGCGAAGGAGCCGACGTTGCTTTTAACTACCATAGTAATGACGATCTTGCCGAAAACGTGAAGTCGATCATCGAAGGATTTGGCCGTAAGGCGCTATCGTTCAAGGTTTCAGTGACCGACCGTTTTGGAATGAAACACATCGCTCGCGAGATCCGGGATGCTTGGGGAGCGGTCGATATCCTGGTGAATAACGCTGCCGTTAATAAGCCCGATAATTTTGCGACGACCACCGATAAAAGCTGGGATTGGGTCGTTGATACAAACGTAAATAGTTTGTTTTCGGTCACAAAACCTTTTTATAAACAGATGATCCGCGAGCGAGCAGGAACGATCCTGAACATCACGAGTATTGGCGCGATCAGAGCTCTGCCAACATCGGTTCACTACGCAACATCAAAAGCCGCGATGATCGGCTTTACGAAGTGCCTTTCCCGCGAAGCGGCGAATTTTGGCATAACGGTAAATGCGATCGCTGCCGGCATTTTTGATACGGACCTTGGCAACACTTTGCCCGCACGCTTATTAGAGGCGCATGAAAACTGGGTTTCGCTGAAACGTCTGGGCGAACCAAAAGAACTGGCAGAGTTTGCCGCGTTCATCGTTAGTCCCCGCAATTCGTATATGAACGGCGAGGTCATTACCGTTGATGGCGGAACGATCACCTAGTTTGGAGGTCCAGCTTTTGCTGGCATTTCGAACCGAGCCAACGTTGGAACTCGAACGCTGAAACTGAAATTGCATTTCATTACTAACTAATTGAAAACAAAGCACTTAGCTTGACATTTAGGTTCTATTTCAGTATTCTTCCAAATATTCGGCCGTTGTTCGGTCGCGGAGGAATTTATGGCTCGAGAAGATTTGGTCGATAATCTCAACAAAGCACTTTCATTGGAACTCTCCGGCGTAATTCAATATTCACAGCACAGCTATCTGGTCACCGGAAAAGACCGAGAGGTTTTCAAAGGCTGGTTTCGCGACCAGGCGGAAGAAGCTCAGGATCATGCTGAAGTTTTGGGCAACAAGATCGTTGCTCTGGGCGGTGTTCCGACGGTTGAACCTGCGATGATCCGGCAATCTTCGGAGATTGATGTGATGTTAAAGCAAGGTCTCGAACTCGAAAGGGAAGCGATGGCCGTTTATATGGCTGCTTGGGCGTCGTGCGACGACAACGATCTGCCCCAGAAATTTTGGCTTGAAGGCCAGATATCTGATGAACAAATGCACATCGAAGAGCTTGAAAAGCTTACATCCGAGCGGACTGCTAAGGTTACGACCGATCGAATAATCCTTCGCGAAGTAAGCTAGAGGTTTGGAGTTCCAGCTTTAGCTGGCAAATAGACCGCATTTAGACGAGAAAAGGCCTGGAGCAATTCCGGGCTTTTTCTATTTCTACTTTAAGAACTATAAAGCAAACTTTGGGAATTCCAACACTCTGGCTGGTGGAGTAGGAGTTTCGGAATCGGCCATTTCTCTTTTGATCCTTAACCTAGCAGCGGTAATGACCCGATGGACTTCATCAAGCAGGTCGGCATCAAGCTCCATCGTCTTTTGCGTGCACCAACCGAGTCCGTCGGCCCACGTCGAAAGTTGAAGCCGAGCTTCGCCATTTTCGATTGAAAGATCGATCCGTCTCTCATCTGAAAAAACCGGTGCGAATTTGAGTGCTGTGTTGTTTTGCATTTCTTTAAGAAAATGAAAATCAATTTCAATAAGGATATTAAGGCAAAAAGATCATCCCGTCAAATTCAAGTGAGATGAATTTGACGGGATGAATTGATGTTGCCAGAGAACTACTTCTTAGTTTTCCATTCGTTGACGGTTTTCTGGAAGTTGGCTACCGCATTAGGGTTTGCGGGCGGAGTCGCGGCCTGTCCGGTTGCGATAGCTTTTTCGCCGGTTGTAATTGCTTCGGCAACCTTACCTTGCTCAGCTAAGAGACGCGCTTTGGTCGAGAGGTTTCCGAATGTTTCGCGAGTTGCGATCGATGCATCGATATTGGTCATTGCCTCAGCCAAATGCTGTTTCAACTTAAAGCTCGCAACGTAGCCAGCGAACTGATTGAGCAGCGGCGTTTTCTTGTCTGCGGCAGCGACGGGCAGAGCTTCGCGAATTTGAGCAAGCATTCTGCCGTGAATGTCGCCGATTCCAACAGTGAACGGAACCGCTAAATTTTCCCAGGCAAGATGAACGTCAACGCTGTCTGCCTTTGGGTTTACGAACGAGTATGTTACCGCTTCGGCAAATGTGCTCTTGATGGGTGTTGAAGTTGCGCGGACTGCATCTTTTGCCGCGTCGTAGCTAAAGCTGCCCCATTGTCCATCATCTTTATTTAAGATCACGGTCCAGTCGGTAGCGGTCGGGATCGTGTGTAAGGAATACTTTCCCGCCGGAAGAGCCTTTCCATTGATCGTGACATCTTTCGAGACTTCGAACACGGTAGCCGCATTTGCGCCGGAACGCCAGACTTCACCAAAGGGAACCAATCCGTCCCAGATCTTACGGCTCTGAACTGTCGGACGATGATAAACGATCTTGATCATCGTGTCGCCGATAGTTTGAGCGATCTCCTGTTTTTGACTCACCGGCGGAAGTGTTACCTGTCCGAATACGGGGACGCTAAGCAATATAGCAAACACAAATAAAGCGAATACATTTTTCATTTTTCTAACTTCTCCTTTGCTCGTTGGATAAATATCTTGATCATTTCTGTGATCTTTTTGCTCATTTCATTGCTGATCAATGTTTCGCCCGCGAGCCCGGCGAGCATGTGAAGATCACGCGCGTTCTTGCGCCGCAATTCGACCATTTGCGAAAAATGGACCAAGGTTACATTCTTCGCCTTCTCATAAAATTCTGTTGAGAATCGCAGGAAGTTCTGAGTCTCGGCCCGCATCGGAAACCATTCGACTCGTTCTTCTGAGACCTCAGCAAGTTCGACCATAAACTTCTGCATCATTTGGCCCACGACCGGGATATCAGCCTCGATCTTCCAGTGTGCAACGCCTTTCGCATCCGTATGGATGCTGGCAACGCCGGGCATTAGCGTGGCGATATTCGTCAGATCCGCAAAGAATTCGCGAACCTGTTCAATGCCGGATCGAAGCTCGATCTTATCGCTGTAACCTGCTTTGACTGTAAACATAGATCAGTTTAATTGAACGGATTGAATAGTATCGAATTAAAGAACGGCCGTGTATTTGCCCTGGTCATTCCGCGGAAGAAGGGGTCTTCCGCAAACAGGACGACGTGGCCGCGGCCTAGATTTTCATCGATCACATAAGACGTTCCTTTTAGAAGCCGTTCTGTGTTTCCTTCCCAAACGAATCCTGAGATGGTGAGAGGCTTCTTCGGGTTCGCATCAAACACCAGAGCATTCGTGCCTTCCTTAGAATACCTAAAGAAATAACCGCTTGCCAAAAGCACCGGCATTTCTCTGCTGTTCACACCATACGTTAAATAGGTCGTCTGATCGACAGTCGCACGCATGATCGCTCCGGCTATCCCTTCTGGAACATTGTTCAGGTTTGCCGATGGCGAAGCTATCGCAGGAAGCGTCGCACCGACATCAGTAATTTGGTCGCTGACCGGAGCCGGTGTCGGTTCCGGTGTTGGCGTCGGCGAAGGTTCTTTCTTAGCGTCGCCATCTGCCTTTCCTTTTTGCTCGTCGTCGTCACTACCGACTAGTTTGGTCGACGTTAGCCCAACATCTTTTAACGCCGCGAAGACCGATGCTCCGCTGATGGTAACGATCGTTCCACCGTTTGACGCGAATTCCTTCAGCGTCGCAACACCGCCGGTGCCGAACTGGCTCATGTACCTTCCGGGCGAGCCTTCGGGCAGGATCAGAACGTTGTAGTCCTTTAGGCCGCCGCCCCGGATCGCACCTATCGTCATCGGCGTGAATTTGACGCCGTATTTATCGAATGTCCACCATATCGAGCCGTATGATTCTTGGCTAACACCTTCATCCGCGGCGATCGCGATCTTCGGGGCACGAAGCGAGGGCACTGCTTCGCCGCCGACACTCGTGTCGCCTTCTTCGGAATAACCGGAGTTAACACCGAAAACGTTGACACCCATTTCTCGCGAATAACGTGCGATCACATCATGGATGGCATCGCTGTTTCGCGAAACCCGGACGACGAATGTGCCGGGCCGGTAATTTCTTCCACCGGCATTGAGTTGACGCGTCGCAACGGCGATCTTGTGACCTTCCTGCAGCATTCGCATGATCATTGCGCTCGTCGAATCAGTTTCGTACGGGATGATATATGCGACCGACGCCCGCGACGATACTGTCCCGCGTCTAGCATTTTCGAGGTACGCCGAGTCCACTGCATTGCTCTGTACGTTTGACGATTCTTCAGTCCACCAAGCATCTAACCCAAATGCTAGCGGCAGCGACCAGGCGGTTATGTCATAAAACCCGTAGTCTTCTTTCGGCTGACCTTTGCCGCGAAGTTGGTTCCGCCGAAATCTCGCCATATTGTCATCAATGAAAGCCTGTGTTTGCGGTGTGTTTTGTTCGAGAACGGCCTTAATGTAAATACGCTGGGGCTGGTCGAGATCAATTATGTAAGAACCCGCCGGAAATGTCTTTGACGCAGCCTTCGCGTCTTTTTCCATGTAAGTATGAGCCGTCGGCGAGGTGAACGGGGCCGTTGCAACTTTCACTTCAACCTTTGAGAGACGCAATATTTCCATCATCTCCGCGGCCTTAACTCGATCACTCGTTGGGTCGATGACAACACGTTTAATTTTCGAATTTCTATGATCGGCAATGCTCCTTGCTCGAAATTCATAGAAGTCCTTGAGCCGCTCTTCACGGTGCCGAGCATTCGTTTCAAGTGTTGCAAGCGATGCCACGTAATGTTTCGCGATCGAAGATCGAAACGTCACGATCGTTCCGTCATCGCGTGTCCAATTCAAGCCTTTCGGTCCGCCGCCATCGGTTTCATACGTCATGCCGGTCGCACCGTTCAGGCTTGGATACATATCCCAATAGCCAGGATAGAACGCATCGAAAACGTCACGAATGTAGTAGTCCCAATTGTTCCTTTCAAATGCAGCAGCGTTCGATCGGCCATAGCGGTCTTCCCATTTAGCTGTCGCGGGCTGAGGTAGATTCGGGTTGACCGGCAAACTCGTCGGCGGAAAAAAGAACTGCGAGGTCTGACCATGATGATCGACGGCAAGTTGTGGATTCCATTCCACATATGCCTTCTGCATATTTCGCGATTCTTTCTGCGAAAAGGTCAGCGTGTCGCGATTGAGATTGAATCGGTAATGATTGACGCGGCCCCAGATAGCCCAAGGTTCGCGTTTTTCGATCGCGTTGCGATCCGGGCTTCCGATGGCAACCGAATTAAACCAGGTAGCAAACCGTTCATGTCCGTCCGGGTTTTCACCGGTCACGACAAGTACGACGTTATTCTTCAAGATGTCGAGCGTTGCGGGTTCGTTCGAAGCGGCAAGCTGATAGATCACCTGCATAAACGTCTCGAAGGAAGAGGATTCATTGCCGTGGATCGTGTAAGCCATCCATGCTGTTGCCGGAGTATTCGCTGCGATCGAGGCCGCTTGCGATGGCGTTGTAGAACGCGGATCGGCAAGCTTAGCCGTATTTGCACGGATCTCATCAAGCCGAGCGAGGTTTTCAGGCGATGAGATCGCTACCACGTATTGCATCCTGTTTTCGTTAGTGGTTCCGATCTCGAATATCTTGACACGGTCCGGTGCAGCACTGGCGATACCGAAGATCACCTGCTCCATCTGGCCGTAGGTTGTGTGTTGTTCGCCAACATCAAACCGAAGTGTCTTTTGCGGTCGGGGCACATTTTCTCGATATGGTCCGCGACCATAAAAGTCGAATTTTGGTTCTACCTGAGCAAAAGAATTGACGGACAGGATGACGCAACAAAACGCCAGAAAAAGGATCGATCGTTTTTTCATCTTATAGATTCGCTTAACAGATTTCGAGATAATCGACGGACCAATGTGAATCGGGCCGCACAAAGAATGTCTAAATACTAAACCCAAACAACCTAAACGCAAAAATGGCGCTAACGGTTTATGAATTTCCGGACACGCCGCAACTTGCATCTTCAAACCGATCTTCAACGCGGCTTGCAATTTAACCTAAAAAGATGCATTCTATCTGCGTATCCTACTCTCGCATCTTAATTGATGCGCCTTTTCTTAACGGTTTTGGATCAGATTTGAGAGCGGGCCCTGTAAGTCAGAAGTAACTCTCGAAATTTGAGTATCCGAATTCGTGACCAACAAAGTCCAATTCGCGGCTTCTAAGAAATTCCCCTAGGCGGGAAAGGTAGATAAATAATGTCAACGAAACTTTACGTAGGTAATTTGGATTTTGGAACATCGAATCAAGATCTCAGCGATCTTTTTTCAGCACACGGAACGGTTGAATCGGCGAACGTCGTCGAAGATCGTGAAACAGGCCGCTCGCGCGGTTTCGGTTTTGTCGAAATGTCGTCGAAGTCGGAAGGCGATGAAGCGATCGCACAGCTTGACGGCAAAGAAGTAAACGGCCGAAATCTGAAAGTGAATGAAGCTAAACCCCGCGAAGACCGCGGCGGAC
>JBGTKQ010000146.1:0-58634 GCA_041744555.1 Pyrinomonadaceae bacterium | reverse complement strand
GACCTCGCAGCTCCATTTGCCGCCAAAACCGCCGCCCCCGAAAACGTCTCACTCCCGGCAATCAACAAAGCATGCCCGCGTTTGTTTTTGTATGAATCACCTGAAAACCGAGTCGCTCGTAACCATTCAGCGGCATCTTCCCGCTCAGCCAAAAATAGTTGAGACGGCTGCTCGTCGATCAGTTCTTGCGGCGAACCGATCTTCTTAACGATAAGCTCACCGTTAAAAGACGCGGCACTTGGAAGCACGTTACTTGGCTTCGGAGCGGTGAAGGTTACCGTAAGGTCGGATTGCAATGCTATATCAAGCTGCTCGCCTGAATCAGCATTCAAGCCAGAAGGAAGGTCTATAGCGACACGAAGCGGTATCTTTCTTGTATGGTCGTCGGTTAGAAAATTGATCTCATGAATTATGTTATAGGTCCAGATTTCGAGCGGCCTTGTTAGCCCCGTTCCAAAAACTGCGTCAACGATTAAATCAAGCCCGTGGAAGAGTTCGATTTGAATTGAATTCCATTCGTCCTTCGAGGTCACTTCCCAAAGGTGACAAAACTCGCTCGTGTAAACATCGTCATACGTGAAATCCTCTTGACACAGGACACCCAAATTCGTTCTTACGTCACCTTTGGTTTCTCTAATGCGACCTAAAAGAACAACATTCACGTAGGCTCCGTCCAGTCCGAGATGTCTCGCCAGAGCCGCGCCGTCACCGCCGTTGTTACCTTTGCCGCAGAGTATGAGAACACTCTTGTCTTTGACCGAGCCGCCAAGTTTTTCGGTTATGACTCGAGCAACGGCATGCGCGGCGTTTTCCATCAGTATGATCGAGGGAATGCCATAACGTTCGGTCGTCAAACGATCGACCTCCCGCATCTCAGCCGCTGTCAGCACCTTTTGCATACGACTCTAAGTTGCCACTATATGCGAAAGAGTTCAAATGTTTCGTTTTGATTTGGGATGAACTTAGAAGCTTAAAAGAAACTAACCAAAGCCTGTACTCCAATCAACAAAAACCGCACCCGGTCCGCGGTGCGGTCTCTGCTAAACAATGGAGCTCTGAATAGAATTAGGGCGTAACAAGGACATGCCTTTTTGCTTGCCACTGTGCTTGGTCACCGATATCTTCCGTTCACTTAATACAAAGGTTCATTCGCCTAGGAATTCCAAAAAATTCACGCGAAAAAATTGGTGGTCCCGGGTGGATTCGAACCACCGGCCTTTCACTTAGGAGGCGAACGCTCTATCCAGCTGAGCTACGGGACCGAATTGATACAGGGTTGCGGATCTGGTTGAAAGGAACAAACTTTCGTTCCTGACAAGACCTAAAAGCCCAATTCTCACCCTGTACTATTTATGTCGAATTTCGAATTTGAGATTTCAGTTCTGAGATAAAAATCCGAAATTCTACTTGTCGTAATTGATCAACGACTTCACCGTATGGCCGCTAAGTTTTTGGCGGCCGCCGAGGAAGTCTAATTCTACGGCGAAAAGCAGTCCTGCAACCTTTCCTCCGGCTGATTCGACAAGATCACAAACTGCTTTTGCCGTTCCACCGGTCGCGAGCAGGTCATCTACGATGAGCACATTGTGCCCCTCGCTCACAGCGTCCTTGTGCATCTCAAGCGTATCCTGACCATATTCCAGATCATACGAAACGCTTAGCTTTTCCGCAGGTAACTTCGTCGGTTTTCGCACCGGGATAAAGCCGACGCCAAGCTGATAAGCGAGCGGTGTGCCGAAAATAAACCCGCGAGATTCAATGCCGATCACCGTGTCGATATCCATTCCGCGGCAAGCTTCGGTCATCGCGTCAATGGTTTCTTCGAGACCGGTCGGATCTTTGAGCAATGTAGTAATGTCGTAAAAGTTGATGCCCGGTTTTGGAAAATCCGGCACTTCGCGAATAAGTTTTTTAAGTTCGTCCATTATTATGTCCCTGTGTTATAAGAATTTAGCGTTCGATGCGAAACGAAGAATACTCTTTCGTTGGTTCTACGACCAGTTCTTGGATCTGGTCGATGCGCGAATCGCGCGGCCCCGCTGCCAGATCATCTCGCATCGCTAATACCGTTTTCTCCGTTCCTTGAATCAGCGCTTCAACACTTCCATCATCGAGATTCTTGATAAATCCAGTAACCTGATGTCTCGCCGCCGAACGCTGTGCAAAAAATCTAAACCCTACGCCCTGGACGATCCCGCTTATCAAAAGCCTTCTTGCGATCATACTAATTAGCCAAGTGCGTCAAGGCATTCCATCAACATCCGCTTCCGGCATGTGTAGATCGGCAATCCGCGAAGCGTAAATTTACTCGCCGGTGTTTGCCTAAGTTCTTCGGCCAAAGCAAGAAAATCCTTCGGTTCCGTTGTTTCAAAGGATATCAAATACGCCTGATCGCTGAACCCGAACGCATGGGTTAAATGGATCCTAATGTTCGGAAACCGCTTGCCGATCATAAAATTTTCTTCGATCAACGCATCTCGTTCATCAGCCGGCTTTTCATACCAGTCCTGGTGTTTCGCGCACGGATAAAGGAAATGATAATCATGTTCGCCGGCCTTTATATGAAATCTGTCTTCCGCGCCATCCGCAACGAACATCATTTTCTTTGTTACGGCCATGTAATTGTCCGCCGTTTCCAAATAGCTTCCAAGCTTTGTTCGAAATAGGCTTGCGGTCATTTCCTGGATCTTATCCATCGACCGACCAACCCGCCAAAGCATTAGGTCGGCTTTCGAATCAAAACCAACCAGCGAATAGCTGAACAAAAGAAAATCGTCACGAAAGCCTTCGTAGATGGCGCAAAATTCGCTCTTAAAGGCAAACTTCGTTTGATCGTCAAGCCGACGCCATTCCGGATTCACCCTAAAAAACATAAAATTAACGAACTGCTTTTCGATCGACGGGAACTTCCGAAGCTCATTCAGTTCATCGACGAGCCTGAGGCCCGCCGGTTCACTGCCTGATTTTTGCTTGTTCACGATCTCCACAACTTCGTAATTCCATCAGGCTCGTATATAAAATTCAGAAACGCGAACCTTTACCTAACCTCGATTCTGCCAACTTTTCAAAAGTTTGTCCAAAAGCGTAACCCTTATGTGCACAAAGGATTTACAAAGACACGCCTTGATGCAAGAATAATGAAAGTGCCGAAGTTTGCCGCAATTCTCGCCCTATTTCTTTCCTTCGCGGGAACTCTTGCCGCGCAGCAGAGACCGTTGATCACCGACGATATTGACATCACGCCGACCGGTGCGATCGAACTCGGTGTCGGGGTCGATTTTTTGCAGAACGCAAAATTTCCGCTGTCGGGTCTTAAGGGTGATCTGACCCGCGTTGGCGATATTCGAATTCGGCAGGGCTTTGCGTCGAATGTAGAAATTCAGATCGAAGGAACGCTCCAAAACTTCCTTGCGATCAGATCACAGGGCTCGTCGCCGATTCCCCTAACAGTTGCGGGAAACTCGACAAATGATTTTGACGATTTCACGATCTCGGCAAAGATCAAACTGTTCAACGAGACGAAAACTCTTCCGGCGATCGGAATGAAATTCGGTTATCAAATGCCGAATACGGATCAGGCCAAGGGTATTGGAACGAATCAGATCAACATCTTTAGTAAGATCATAGTTCAAAAAAGGTTTGGTCGAGTTACCGGTAAAGCAGCTCGTGCCAACATTTACGGAAACCTTGGACTTGGCATAATGACCGCTCCGGTCAATAGTTTTACGCAGAACGACGTTTTGCTTTATGGACTCGCCGGCATCTTTCGCCTAACCGATAGGATCAACCTTGCAAGCGAAGTTAACGGACGCGTTAATACTCGGTCGGGCGATGCTCCTTTAGGCACTGAAAGCGTCGGCAATTTCCGGATCGGTGCTCAGATAAAAGCGTCAGGCCTGCGCTTCGATACAGCAGCGATCTTTGGTCTTACCCGTTTCAGCCCGCGAACCGGCGTTACGTTTGGCGTGACCTACGAATCTCCAAGCTTTCTTCCTATCGCGAAATAGCCTCGATGTTTATTGGCGAATTCCCTTTTCCAAGCATCGGTGCTGTCTCGATCGCACGATGAACGAATTTTTTCGAAATTCTAACCGCTTCAATAAGATCCTTTCCAAGTGCCAGATTTGCCGCTATCGCCGCAGCAAGCGTGCAACCCGTTCCATGGGTCGCAGTCGTTTCAATGAACGGAGATTCGAATGTGTGAAGCATACCATCCAAAAAGAGAAAATCGACCGCCGGTCTGTCGCTCCGATCACAGTTTGAAGGTGAAAAATGTCCGCCTTTGATCAAGATGTTCTTCGCTCCAAAATTCTTCATCAATTCCGCGGCGGCATGAATGTCTTCGATCGTTTCTATAGCAATACCGGTGATCCG
This sequence comes from Pyrinomonadaceae bacterium, assembly GCA_041744555.1. Taxonomy (GTDB): domain Bacteria; phylum Acidobacteriota; class Blastocatellia; order Pyrinomonadales; family Pyrinomonadaceae; genus OLB17. Next base: position 54,260 of record JBGTKQ010000146.1, on the reverse strand, counting down.
CTCGGCTTCCTGAATGTTCGGTGTGACGATATCGGAAACCGGAAAGAGATGTTCGATCAGTCCGTGCAAAGCGGCTCTATCGATCAGATCGAAACCCGAAGTAGAACGCACGACCGGGTCAACGACAACGTTTTTAAGTTCAAATTCACGAACGATTTCTGCAGTTTCGAGAATGATCTCGCGGGTCGGCAGCATACCCGTTTTAAAGGAATCGATACCAAGATCTTCGATTACGGGCACTGCCTGAGACCGGACTGAAGCCGCAGTTTGCGATTCGGCCCCAAAGACACCGACAGTGTTCTGAAAAGTGATCGAAGCGATCGCCGCTGTCGGGAAACACCCGAATGAGAAAAACGTTTTTATATCAGCAATAATTCCGGCCCCGCCAGACGGATCGAGCCCGGCGATCGTCATACAAACAGGTGGCTTGCGGCGTTCATTCATCTATTGATCTTTTTTACTATCGAGGTCAATCCGTCCGTATCGTTAAGATAACTAATAGCGGCAAAACCGGCCGCGTCCGAGCTCAATACGGCATCAATATTCGATTCGGCGATCCCGCCAAGAGCCAAGATCGGCAATGCGAAGAACTTAACGCAAACTTCGTGGAGTTTATCGATTCCGACCGGTACCGGTTTGCCCGGCGTTTCGAAGATCGGTCCAAATACCGCAAAGTCGGCTCCGCCATTAAAGGCGTCAGCTAGCTCTTCTTCCGAATGAGTCGAAGCACCTATAATAAAATGCTCAGGCACATGTTGACGAACATCCGATACGCTCATCGCGGTTGATGGTAGATGTACTCCACCGGCCCCGCAAGCGACTGCAATATCGAACCGTTCATTTACGAGCACTTTTGTGTTTGTCCCGCAAGCCCTTGCTACAGCCGCTTGCGTCAGTAATACTAGATTCTTAGCTGAAAGTTGCTTTTCTCGTAACTGAATGAGCGAGACACCTGACTGGCAGGCTCTTAAAAACAAACGCAACACTCTCGGATGGTTTTTGGCGAAGTTTTCGTCCGTTAAAGCGCCCGAGGAGATCAAACACACAACCGGTCGCTCAAACTGAGGTCTCATTTGTTCGAGGCGTCCTGTTTGCCCTGCAACAACGCAACGCTTTTGTTGAAATGGGCGACTTCCCAAAACGCGATGAACAAATTGAGTACGCCTAGACCGGTAACCGCGCCTCGAAACCAATTTGAAGCGACGGCGTTCCTCAATGTCGGAAATCCGGACTTATCGGAGAGAAAAACGAGCAGGTGATTCTCGCCCCAACTTCCGAACATCGTATCCCATGGCGAAAGGATCAGATAGAATCCGAGGAGAAGACAAAGTAAAATAAAAAAAATGACGGTCAGTTTTTCAACCATTCCGTCAAAAGTATAACTCTATTTCAAGGGACCAAACAAACAAGAATCGTATTGTTCAAACCGCAACCACCAGGCTATTTACACGGCTTGCAACGTCGCGGAAGTTAATATTCTCGGCGTAAACCTGTTCGTAGTATCTCGATGCGTTCGGATGATCGCCGTCGGCATCATAGGCTGATGCAAGTTCGTACCATATCCCAAGCCTCTCTTCGTCGGTGGTGTCCTTAGACTCAAGCGTGCGAATGAACCAGCGAACGGCAAGATTCGGTTTTCCGAGCTGCATAAAACAATGGCCCAAAAGGTTTGCACACTGAAAAAATCTGCGTGTGCCGTCGTTCGGTTCGATCAGCGATATTGCGTACTGATATTCCTTTATCGCGTCTTCCAGCAAATACATTTCTTGGTAGGCAACGGCCGTATGATAGTGAGTCTCGTAATCGCCATCAACATCATCGTCGGCCAACGCCTCATCAAGCCCAAGCTCGGTTCGCAGATCATGCATATCAAAGCCGCCACTTACGGCGACGAGCTCGACCGCTGCTACCGGCTCACTGACCTTAGTCGGAATTTCCTCGGTCGGGACTTCGACATGTACCTGCTCCGTCAAAGTTTCTATACTGTCAGATCCTTCGACGCCATTTAACAAAACAACAAGTTCGTTCAGTTCACTTCGGTCTCCGTACCCTAACCTAAACTCATCTATCGCCTTTTGCGCGATCTCACCGTAACCGCTCTCGATGTAAAATTTGATGCTTTCGATCTCTTTCGAAATGGCGTCGTCATTATCATTTGATCCGTTAGCTGCCGGCTCAACAACGACTACTTCGTCAAGCTCTTCGATCTCATCGTTTTGAAGATCAAAGTCATCGAATTCCCCCGCAGGTTGCTCGAAAGTTCCATCGGCGAAGGCAAAATCGCTGACTGCGTGATCACCATTCGAACTCTCAAATTGATGAGTGCCGTTCGTCCCGCTCAAAGCCTTTTTCGCAACAAAACGCCTGTCGAAGAGATTTTCCGAGATCACTTCGTCTTCTACACCAAGTTCTTCGTTTACACACTTTAGCCGATCAGCAAAATCCGTGTCCTGTGGCACGATCATTATGAGCTGCGACAAAGCGAACCTTTCATCATCGAGTGAACCTTTAGCTTTCGCCGCTTTTGCCATTGAGGTGAGCGAAGCTCGCATTCCCGGTTCGTCCTTAAGCCACGATGCACACCGAACCATCATTCGCAGAGCATCGAGGTGTTCCGGATCAAGTTGAAGCACCGACGAAACCAAAACCGAAAGCTCTTCAGCCTGGCCATCCATCAGCATATGTTCTGACGCCATAGAAAGAACTCTCGCTGCGGCGTTCGAATCTGCAGATTCAACGTAAAGTCGACCGAGTTCAAGCAATTTTGGATATGACGATGGTTCTTGTTCGATCAGTTTCACGAGCGACAACTCAGCCGCCTGTAGATCTCCGAATTTGATCTGGCATTCTATTAGTAAAGAATGAATTTCTCGATCGAAAGGCATCGCTTCATGAGCCTCAATAATCTTGCCATTTGCAACGGCGCCGTTGCCCGAACCGAACCCGGTCTCCAGGAGTTTTGCGAGCAGCTCGGCCGTTCCATCGCAGAAATCAAGCGAACGCATAAAGGCACGAAATGCATTTTCATTGTCACCGAGCTTTACAAACCGGCGACCCGCATCGGCAAATGATTCGGCCGCTTCAATCGGACAATTTTCAGCAGCATAACCTTCACCGATCGTTAGGAATGCGTTGGTATTGTTCGGGTCGAGTTCGGCGACTTGTTTCCATATTTCGAGAGCCTCGATTCGGCGTCCGTTTTTCTGATACTGATCCGCGACCTGTTCGAAATGCGAGCGGGCATCTTGAATCGATCCTTTCTCTCGATATAATTCCGCAAGCCTAAGTGTGGTTTCCGATGTACTTGGCTGGAGTTTCGTAACCTTGTTGTAAACCGCTATCGCCTTCTGCGCAAATCCCTGTTTTGCATAGTGTTCGGCAACAGCTTTATAGCAATCTACGGCCGGACGTGTCTCAGAGTTTTTTACATAGAGATCGCCAAGCATGTTCATTGTTCCGAAATCACGCGGGTCGTGGGAAATGACCTGTTGAAATTCACCGATAGCCGAGCCGATCTTACCTTGAGAAAGAAATCGTTCAGCGTTTCGCATCGCTTTTGTTTTATCGAAACTCATTTTGAGGTTTGCTAGTCAAAAATTTGCCGACAGGTAGGGTGGCCGGTGGTAAACCGAAGTCAGCGTTGCCTTTAAACACCCCTTAAGGCAGGCAAAATTGTGCGTGACCTGCATCTTGTAAATTAGCACAGCCTACAAAAAAGTGTCAATGTTTTTTGACATTTTTTGTAATTGTTAAGCATTTTTGTTCACACCAAAGCATTTTGATTTCCCTTTCGCGATTGCGTATTCTTGCAGTTTCATATGAAAGCATTGATCTTAGCCGGCGGAAAAGGCACAAGACTCAGACCCTTAACGGTGTACACACCTAAACCTGTTGTACCATTGATGAACCGTCCTTTTCTGCTTTTTCAAATAGAATTGCTTGCAATGGCCGGCATTACGGACATTACGCTTTCGCTTAGCTATCAACCCGACAAGATCGAAGATCAACTTGGCGATGGTGCTGAATATGGGGTTCGGTTGAGTTACGTGACCGAACCAAATCCATTGGGAACCGGAGGAGCTTACAAGTGGGCATTTGCAAAAGAAGCCGAAACAGCACTCGTCTTCAACGGCGATATACTCACTGATTTTGATCTCTCCGCAATGATCGCCGCCCATAGGGATAAAGCTTCGGATGCGACGATCGCGTTGACGCCCGTCATTGATCCTTCGAGATATGGACTGGTAGAAACGGATAAATGCGGTTCCGTCGTCAGATTTCTCGAAAAGCCAAACCCCGAAGAGATCGATCGTCTTGGCACGAACCTAATAAATGCCGGTATTTATATTCTCGAGCCAACAGTTCTGCCACTTATCGCAACCGGCGAAAACGCGTCTTTTGAATACAACGTTTTTCCTGAGATCCTGAACAGGAAAATGGGGTTCAATTCGTTTTCGCTTGATGGAAGTTATTGGAAAGACATCGGCACTCCGGAGAGCTATTTGACAGCTCAAATGGACTTTCTGAATGGAGACATAACGGGTTCGATCCTTCCAAAATCGCAAAATTCCGAGATCGCCACAACCGCGGCTGTTGATGATCGTTCGTTAATTGCCGAAGGCTGTGTGATCAAACCAAATGCGAAGATAATCAATTCCGTTCTTGGGCCGGGCGTTCATGTTGAGGAGAAAGCATTTATTGAAAATTCAGTTATCTGGGCCCATAGCCGTATTTCAGCCTCCGCCGATGTGCGCGGATCGGTGATCTGCCGTAGCTGCCATATTGGAAAGAATGTCGTCGTCGGTTGCGGCAGCGTACTCGGCGATAAGACATCGTTGCCCGATTACTCAAAGGTTTGATCCATGCCCGAACTTCCTGAAGTCGAAACGGTAGTCAACCAGCTCGCCAAACTATTGATCGGTGAACGCATTGTTTCTGCTGATCTGATGCGCGAACGGCTCGCACCTCACCACGACAAGATCACATTTGCGTCAGCACTTCAAAATGCAACGATCTCAAAGATCCATCGGCGAGGAAAGCATATCCTGATCGACCTAGATAACAAACGAACGTTAATGGTTCACCTTCGAATGAGCGGCCGATTTTTGCTCGTTCCCATCGAAGAAGAAGAGCCGAAATTTACACATGCACGGTTCGATCTCGGATCCGAAAAAAAGCTTTTGTTTCAAGATCAACGTCATTTCGGATTTATGCGTATCGTTGATTCCATAGATCTGTTCAAGTCAAAAGAGTTGGCCAAGCTCGCGCCTGAGCCATTTACCGACGAATTTTCTCCCGAGTATCTAAGGGCTACAGCGGTTCGTTCAACCCGAAGTCTAAAGGAATTTTTGCTTGATCAAACACGCGTTTGCGGTGTCGGAAACATATATGCGTCGGAATCGATGTTCCTCGCAGGCATAGATCCACAAAAAGCGGCTAGTAAACTAACGCGGCCCAAGGCGCTCCGGCTCCATCAAGCCGTCCGAGATGTTCTGGCTGAAACGATCGCGATCGGGGCAACAATGATTGCCGATCCGGCGAATATTGGCGGCAGCATATATGGCGATGGCGAGGGTGAATGGAGGGTCTATGGACGTGAAAACGAGCCGTGCCCCAACTGCTCGCAACCGATCGTTCGCATCGTTCAGGCTGGCCGTTCAACTTTTTATTGCCGAAAGTGTCAGCGTTGAATTTTGGTTTAGCTTGACTTAAAGACGCTAAAGTCGCATTATCTCGGTAATATTCGTGGTGAGTTATTGCGACTTGCGACCACGTTAAATAAACAGCTAAACAGCGAAACAAGACATTTTTTGACGAAGTCTCGCTGCTCAAGCGAGGCTTTTTTGCTATGAAAAACTTTCGCGAACTTTTAGAGAACGACAGCATCTACGTCTTTGACGGCGCTGTTGGTACGCGGCTTTATGACAAGGGCGTGTACATCAATCGCAGCTACGACGAACTCAATCTGACCGCGCCTGACCTGGTCCGCGAGGTACACGAGGAGTATATACAAGCGGGTGCTGACATAATCGAGACGAATTCGTTCGGAGCAACCCGACACAAACTACAGCCCTACGGTCTCGACGAAAAGGTTCGCGAAATAAATCGGGCCGCCGGAAAGATCGCAAATGAAGCCGCAGGCGAGAAAAATTATGTGGCGGGTGCGATCGGGCCTCTTGGTATTCGCATTGAACCGTTTGGGCCGACATCGTTTGATGAAGCGGTTGGTCTCTATAAGGAGCAGATCGAAGGCTTACTGGAAGGCGGCGTCGATCTGTTTATTCTCGAAACATTTTCTGAACTACCGGTGATCGAACAGGCGATACGCGCAGTTCGTGAGCTGTCGGATCTCCCGATAATTGCTCAGATGACGATCCAAATGGACGGCAAGACCACGTTCGGCACGACCCCTGAATCTTTTACCACGGAGCTGGATAAACTCGCCATCGACGTCATTGGCCTAAATTGCGGCATGGGTCCCAATCATACTCTTACGGCGCTTGAGAAGATGCGTGTATTGACCGGCAAGAAGCTTTCCGCTCAGCCAAATGCCGGCCTGCCGCGAGACGTTCAAGGACGCCAATTTTACATGGGTTCGCCTGAGTACATGGCGGAGTTCTCCCGGCGATTCGTTCAAGCAGGGGTAAAATTCGTTGGTGGTTGTTGCGGTACGACGCCAACACACATCAAGTTGATTTCCGAAGCCATCCGGTCTGTCAGCCCACGACAAGCAATTAGCGAAGCACGGAGGCAAAGTGCCAATGTCGCGGCACTTAAACCGCTCGATATCGATGTTGTTCCGTCGGAAGCCCGTAGTCGTTGGTCGGCAAAGATAGCTCGTGGTGAGTTCGTAACTTCAGTCGAAGTACTTCCGCCAAAGGGTTGCGATGCTCTAAAAACGCTCGACTCGATCCGATTGCTGAAAGACGCCGGTGTCGACGGCGTTAACATACCCGATGGCCCGAGGGCTCAAACTCGAATGTCGGCGCTCGCAACGGCCGTTTTAGTCGAGCGCGAGATAGGCATCGAGGCCGTGTTGCATTACTGCTGCCGCGATAGAAATTTGCTTGGAATGATGAGTGATCTGCTCGGGGCCGCGGCCCTGGATCTTCACAATCTTCTGATCATCACCGGAGATCCTCCGAAAATGGGTCCATATCCTGACGCAACGGCAGTATTCGATATCGATGCCATTGGCCTCACGAATATGGCGAATAAGCTCAATCACGGTGTCGATATCGGGAACAATCCGATCGGCAAACCGACGGCATTTTCGATCGGTGTCGGTGTAAATCCGGGTGCGGTAAACCTTGATGAAGAAATTCGCCGATTCGAATGGAAGGTGGAAGCAGGTGCGGAATATGCGATAACACAGCCGGTATTCGACACCGATCAGCTTCGCTCGTTCATCGACAAGATAGCGCACTGCAAAATACCGATCGTTGCGGGCATCTGGCCTTTGGTCAGTTTCCGCAATGCGGAATTTCTACACAACGAAGTACCTGGTGTTAACGTCACACCGGAAATACTTGAGCGGATGCGAGTCGCGTCTGAAAAAGGCAAGGACGAGGCTCGAGAAGAAGGCATAAAGATCGCCCGCGAATCGCTGCTTGAGGTCCGCGACATTATCGCCGGCGTCCAAGTCTCCGCTCCATTCGGGAATGTGAAATATGCGTTGCAGGTTTTCGAAGTCCTCGAAGAGTTTGCGGAAATGGCCACAACGGCTGTAAAACAGGTACGCTGAGCTCGAATGTCCAGCGTTTTAAATCCAACCAAATCCGAACTTCGTGTATCATACGAATACCGATCTGGTCAGAGGTGTATTCAAATATGAGCCAAACTCTTTCCGCAATTAGGGGATTCTTCGCCCTGCTTATAATGGTCTGTGTCGGGTCGGGCAGTATTGCATTCAGCCAATCACGCCCGCAGCGGCCTGAGAACAAGCCGGGCGACGGAAAGAGAAATGAGCGCCCGAAGCCGAAAACTGAAGAAGAACTTAAGAAGGAAGAAGAGGATAAGAAGCGCCTTGAAGAGGAGCTAAATGCCGAAGTTGCGGATGGCGTCGTGAAGATCGAAACCAACGTCGTTGATATTGAGGCAGTCGTATTTAACAAGAAGACCGGGCAGATCATTACGGGTCTAAAGAAAGAACAGTTCCAGGTGTATGAAGACGGTGTAAAAAAAGATATCTCGAACTTTGCGACGCCCGATTCGCCGATAACGGTTACGTTGGTGCTCGAATACAGCAAGTGGTCCGAAGTATTTGGTAGTGCAGGCGGCGGGATATTCGAACCAGGTGTTTATGAAACGGTTCGCCCTGTAGCGCAATTTCTTACCAAGTTTATCAGGCCGCCGGGGGATTACGCGTCGGTCATCGCTTTTGACATTCGGCCAACGCCGATCACGGATTTCACCAATGATCCGAATCGAATCGGCCAGACAATAAGTCTTTTGCTTCGAAACCAACCTGCCTTTCGAGAAAACAACCTTTTTGATGCGATCAAATTTTCCTTGATAGGCGGAAGAGGCGACTCTGTAGTTCTCGAAAATTCCGAATCTCGAACGGCGGAATATGGCGGAATGGTCGAAGTAAAAGCGAAGCGACGTGCCATTATACTTGTAGCGTCGGGAATCGATACGTTCAGCAGGATCAATTACGGTGAGGTGCGCAAGATAGTTCAGGAATCCGGTATTCCGATCTACATAATCAGTACGGGTAATCTCTTTTACAAGATGTATGAAAGCCGTCTTGGTGCGACCGACGGATTAACTGGAGCACCGGGCAGATTGACGTTCCTGCAGGCAAAGAACCAGATGAATACCTTTGCCAAAGAATCGGGTGGAATGCATTTCGAGATGACCTTTCCGAGCGAGATCCCAGCATATCTCCAATCGATCAACGGACTTCTCAGAAGTCAGTATAGCATTGCGTACGACATCGAAAAGAAGCACGATCAGGGTAAAAAATACAAGCTTGACGTAAGGGTTGATGTTGACGGTGATGGGACTACCGATGAAAAAACTTACGTCGTCCAACATCGCCCATTTATCTATAATCAGACGGAAAAGGAACGAAACAAGAAATAGAAGGGCCGACGATCAATTTATACCGAAAGCATCCGCTCGTCAATTTTTTTTGTGTGATCTAAGATCAGTGCCGACGGTTCAAAAGATAACTGGGGAACATCTTCATTAATTCACTAGTTACCGAAGCATTATCGAGAGCGATTATCGCTCCATTGCGAACCTCGGTTGCCAGTTCCCTTGTTTTCTCAACACCAACTACGGACGGATAAGTTGCTTTTTCTGATAGTGCGTCTTTGCCGGCGGTCTTGCCTAACGATTCCGTGGTTCCGGTCACATCCAAAAGATCATCAACGATCTGAAATAGAAGGCCGATGTTTTTTCCATATTCGGAGATCGCGGATCGGTCTTTCTCTGAAGCTCGAGAGATGATCGCCCCGGCTACGGCGGAGAATTCGATCAAAGCTCCAGTCTTGTTTCGATGGATCGTTTCGAGATCAACGTGCGAAACCGGTTTGCCTTCGGATTCAAGGTCGAATTGCTGGCCCACGACCATTGACGCTGCAGCCTTACCAAGCCCTGTTATTAATTCGATCTTCGTTTGTTCGTTAATCGAAGGATCTTCAGCAATACTCTGAAACGCCAGAGCCTGTAGCGCGTCACCGGCAAGGATCGCGGTCGCTTCTCCGTATTTTTTATGACAGGTTTCGCGTCCTCGGCGTAGGTCATCGTTATCCATTGAGGGCAAATCGTCATGGATCAACGAATATGTATGGATCATTTCGATCGCCGCACCGGTGCGAATCAACGATCTTTCGGACGCACAAAATGTTCGCCCCACCGCCATCACTAGTGCAGGCCGAAAACGCTTGCCGCCGGCAAAAAGGCTCCACCGCATTGCATCGCGAAGATTCTGCGGCCCGCGTCCTTGTTCGGGGATCAACCAATCAAGTTCGGCGTTGACCAGATCCGCAGCTTCAGCTAAAAAATTGTCGATTTCTATCATTGAACCAAAAATTATCTTTCATCGCGTGAGTATTTTCAACAACCTTCAATTTTGCTACTTTCAGTTGTTTAGTTAAGCTTTCAAATATCATATGTCTGTTTCATCGGAAGAATTCAGAACTGCCCTTTCGCGTTTCGCGAGCGGTATAACCGTCGTAACCACCCGCGACGAAAACGGCAGATTTACCGGCTTGACCGTCTCAGCATTTTGTTCCGTTTCGCTAGAACCGCCGTTTGTACTTGTGTGCATCGAAAAATCGGCGGCTGGTAGCTCTGCTATCTCGGCATCCGGCATTTTTGCCGTAAATATCTTGAGCGAAGATCAGGGCTCTCTTTCCGATCATTTTGCATCCCAGATCGACGATCGTTTGAGAGGAAATGATTATTCAATTGGCGAACTCGGGCTTCCGCTCCTATCAAACTGTATCTGTAATCTTGAATGCGAACTTAAGCAAGAATACGACGGCGGCGACCATATGATCTTCGTTGGCAAAGTTGAAAGTTCCATCGTTACCGATGGCGATCCGCTAGTTTACTTTCGTTCCGGCTATCGAACGCTTGCCGACTAGTTCGAGCATGCGGATGGCAAAGAAGGTCAGGGCGGTTCGTCATAGGAATAAGTAGGTGAGGTTCTGCATATGGATTACGAACTGCTAACTGGTCTTGTTATTGCCATCATTATTGTCGCGAGCGTGGCCTTGCCACTCTTCATCATCGGTATCGTTTTCTATTTCATGTATCGAAAACGTCAGCGCCTAAAATTCTTACTTGAGAACGGAACTCGCGGCAAAGCGGTCGTGAAAACTCTGTGCGAAACCGGAATGATTATAAATGACGTTCCCCAGATCTCCATGAACTTAAAAGTAACATTGCCAAATATTGCAACTTACACGATCCTGAAAACGGCGACCATCCCGATGATCTATTATCCGCGAATACAGCCAGGGATGACCATTGATGTTGCGGCCGATGTCGCTCGATTATCTGATCAAAAATACATCGGTCTTATCTTCGAATAGATGAATAGCTCTCGAAATTCGATTATCCGCATCTTTGTTGCGATCGTGTTGGCAGGAATAGCCGTCGAATCGGCACTCGGTCAGACGCCAACCCCTTCGCCCGTTGCGAAGTGGTTTAAGGGAAACACCCACACTCACACTTTGAACAGTGATGGCGATTCGACGCCGGACGATGTTGGGAAATGGTATCGGGAGAATGGATATAGTTTTCTGTTCGTAACCGATCACGAATACATCACGAACGTCGCGCCGCTTAACCACGTATTTGGAAAGGTTGAGACATTTCTCGTCATCAGCGGCCAGGAAGTAACAGATTCGTTCGACAAAAAGCCGCTGCACATAAATGGCTTAGGGCTGACTAGGGTCGTTATGCCGAATCGTCTGTCCGGCTCGGTCGCAACGCTGCAAAAGAACATAGACGATGTCCGTGCCGCAGGCGGAGTTCCGCAATTGAACCATCCGAATTTCGGCTGGGCATTAACGTCTGCAGAGATCGGACAGCTCAAAGGTGTAAAGCTGATGGAGATCTTTAATGGCCATCCGCTTGTCAATAATCTTGGCGGCGGCGGATCACCTTCGGCTGAACAGATCTGGGACGAACTTCTTACAGCTGGAATGCAGATCTATGGAATTGCAGACGATGATTCTCACTATTTCAAGCGTATCGGCGACAAAACGGCCCCGACACCGGGCCACGGTTGGGTCTATGTTCGAGCGACGGAACTCACCGAGAAAGCTATACTTTCATCGCTTGATGGCGGTGATTTTTATGCATCGACCGGTGTAGAGCTTGAAGAGTACATTGTCGAGCAAACGCAGATCACGATAAAGGTGAAAGCCGCACGACAAAGCAAATATACGGTTCAGTTCATTGGTCGCGGCGGACGAATTCTCAAAGAATCTTTCCATCCGACCGCTGTTTACAACATTGCCGGAGACAACGGTTATGTTCGGGCAAAGATCATTGAATCAAACGGAAAAGTTGCTTGGACGCAACCGGTATTTCTAAAGACTTCTAGGTAGAGACTTGAACAATTATTCGGCACTCAAAATGCCCTCAAGATCTTCTTCATTGAGCGAATAAGTTTCGTTGCAAAAGCCGCAATCAATTACTGCACCTTTGTCTTCGGTGAGCATAGAACGAACTTCGTCCATCCCTAATGCTGCGACCATCGAAACTGCTTTTTCGGGTGAACAGGTGCAGGCGAACCTTACCTCACGTTCCTCCATTATTTCGTAATCGATCAAACCGAGAGCCATTTCGATCAGATCTTTTGGTGTAGCTCCTTTTTTGATCAATTCGGTCACGTGTGGTGCATGGCGGATCGTGTCTTCGATCATCGTAATGACGTGTTCGTTCGCACCCGGCATCATTTGGACCATCACGCCGCCAGCGGCGCTAACGAAGGGTTCGGCATTTTGCAGTAACACCCCGAGCAAGACGGCCGACGGTATCTGCTCGGATTTCGCGAGATAGTAAGCAAAATCTTCAGCGATCTCGCCGGACGTTATCGGAACAGATCCAACATACGGCTCCGGCCGGAAACCGATATCGAAACCGGCCTCGCGAATGATATGAAACATACCTTCGCCGACGATCCCAGAAACATCGAATTTTCCGTTCGGTTTGGCCGGTAGTTCGGCCACGTTATTTTTTACATAGCCGCGAACCGTTCCGATCTTTGTCGCTTCGGCGACGATTCCCTTAAGAGGTCCGGAGCATTCGATCCGAGCGGTCAATCGGTCAAAATCCTTGAGAGTAGCTCCCAGAAGCAGCGTCCCAGTCAACATTCTGCCCATTGCCGCAGAAACCGTTGGCGAAGTCTGATGCCGTCGAATCGCTTCGGCGGTAATATCGGTCGTCGTCGCGGCTAGAACGCGAACGGTTCCATCGGCTGCAACCCCTTGTACAAGTTTGTCCATAGTTCCAGTTTCAGAAATGCTCGGCACTAAAGTCAAACACCATCACATTTATCAGAATTGTTTCAACACCGAGACAAGAGTGCTAAAATATTGTTGGAGTTGATTATGAGCACACCCGTAGAATCTTTGGAAACATCTGCCGAGGTTGAGACCAATGGACACGGCACAAAGCCGCATTTTGAGGTCAAACCGTTGGGTTTGAATGCTGAGAAGGTCGTCGCGTTGCGCTATTCGAGCAAGAACGAACGCGGTGAACCTACCGAAAAATGGTCGGATATTGTTCATCGTGTTGTCGGGCATGTTGCAAAAGCCGAACTCGATCCGGTGAGTCGCGTCCGTTTCTACAACGAAATGTCGCCCGTGATGCTCAACCGCGAATTTATCCCGAACACGCCTTGTTTGGTAAATGCCGGAAAGCCGAAGGGTCAGCTTGCAGCGTGTTTTGTGTTGAATGTTCCGGATTCAATCGAAGGTATAATGGAGCACGCTCAAAACGTGGCGATCATTCACCAGACCGGCGGCGGAACAGGAATGACCTATGAATTTCTAAGGCCTGCGGGTGCAATGGTGAACTCAACACGCGGCGTTGCAAGCGGTCCGGTTTCGTTCATGAATATCGTAAATCAGACGACCGAAGTCGTAAAACAAGGAGGCGTTCGGCGCGGTGCGAATATGGGAATTCTTTCGATCACCCATCCCGATATTCTTAGGTTCATTCATGCAAAGAACGATCAGACGAGCCTGACCAATTTTAATATCTCGGTAACCGTGACGGACAGTTTTATGGACGCGGTCGACCAAGGCCGATGGTTTCAGACTGAATTTAAAAACGAGCCCTGGCAATTGCCTATATTCGATTCGGCGACTGGAAAGGAATACGCGATCTATCGACGCCAGGACGGTTCGACCGTTACTTTTGCCGACAAAAAAGAGTTCGATGCGATTGATCTTTCCGATTGTTTGATCGAAGAACCGCCGATGTCCGGGATGGTCTATGCTCCGGATATTTGGAACAGGATAATCGCATCGGCGCACAAATACGCTGAACCGGGCATTATTTTTATCGATGAAGTAAATCGCAAGAATCATATGATGGCCTCGATGGGGTCGATACTCGCGTGTAACCCGTGCGGCGAACAGATGCTGCATTTCAATAATTCATGCAATCTTGGTTCGATCGACGTTGCGAAATTTTATTCGGCGGAGAACGATTTGGACTGGGAACGCCTAGCGACCGTCACACATCTTTCCACCCGCTTTCTCGATAACGTGATCGACGCAGGCTATTTCCCTTTGGCCGAGATCGAAGATGTGGTTAAACGAACGCGTCCGGTCGGGCTGGGAATAATGGGTTTCGCGGATCTTTGCCTGAAACTCGGGATCACTTATGGTTCGGACCGATCGCTTGAACTGATGGAAAAAGTGATGGGTTTTATCCGCCGCGAATCATGGATGGCATCGCTGAGTATTGGAGAAAAAAAAGGCGTCTTTCCCGAATTCGAAGGAAATCGAACCGCTTACGAAGACTTTCTTTACAACGAGATCGGGATCTCTCGCGACGTAGAACTTACGCCGCGAAATTACGAAGTAACAACGATCGCTCCGACCGGAACGATCTCGCTTGTTGCCGAAACTTCATCAGGCATCGAGCCGAATTTTTCGTGGGCATATGTCCGGCAAGATACGCTCGGAACGCGGACTTACGTTCATACACCTGCTGCTGAGGCTCTAGGCATCGAAGTCGATCAGACTAATGAAGAATCGATAAAGGCCGCTGCTGAATTCGTCGTCGAACATCAAGACGATCTGCCGTCCTATTTTATTTCAGCGATGGAGATCAATTCGCTTCAGCATGTGAAAGTGCTCGCCGCTGCTCAAAGGCACGTTGATAATTCGATATCAAAAACCTGCAACGGCGCGACGGACGACACGCTCGAATCGGTCGATGAACTTTACCATCTCGCTCGCAAACTTGGCTGCAAGGCGGTCAGCTATTACCGCGACGGCAGCCGCGAAAATCAGGTTTTAAACACAATGAAGGCCAAAGCCCTGAGTCCCGAGTCCAGCGTCGAAGAAATTCGGAACGAAAGACACGGAACCGTGGACTTGGGGAATGAGACTCACGCGATGCGTGTCGAGCGTCCGCGTGAGTTGCAGGGCTCGACGTGGCGAATTCAGTTCGACAATCAAAATCTTTATGTGACCGTCAATCACGACGGCGAAAGAATAATGGAAGTGTTCGTCGCAGGACCAATAAGTGCCGGGGTTGGGTTGCTTGCATCGAAAATGCTTCGCGGCGGATTTGATGTCAAGGAAGTCGCTCGAAGTTTGAATAAGGTAACAGGAACGCACGCAGTTTGGTTCAACGAAAGATTGTTGACATCGCCCGAACAGGCAGTCGCGGAATGTTTGCTTGTGGTGGATCGGCGTTTGAAGAATCTGCCCGCGTCTGAACGACAGGCTGCGAAGGCGACATCGGTCTCGGGTGAGCACCATATGGCTACTCTGATAGGCGAATGCCCCGAGTGCAGCGGCCAGCTTGAGCACGCTTCGGGCTGTGACTATTGCCGCGATTGCGGTTATTCGAAGTGCAAATAGCTTTCGTTATGGAATAAAAGCAGATGGTAGCGGGCGATCGCCGCTCAAACCAAAATTCGTGATTTGAACACCTGACGTCGAACGTTGAATAAACCAAGTACCGAGCGATGGCCTGAAGACCGCCGGGTCCGCTTTTCCATCGCCATCGTAATCGCCGGGTGCGGGCACGTCGTCGTTCGAGCCAAACGGGAACGCGTAAAAGCTCGAATCTTCACTCCGCAATATATACCAAAAACCATCGCTTGGCCGCCAAATGGCTATATCGGTCTTCCCATCTCCGGTAAAATCCGAAGCGACCGGTGTGTCTGCATTGGTACCGAATTGAGCAACAACGGAGCCTGCCGTTGTTCGCTCGATCCACCAAGTTCCATTCGACGGGCGGTAAATTGCGATGTCAGAACGTCCGTCGCCATCGTAATCACCGACAACAGGCTTATCCCCATTGACGCCAAACTGCGTGGTCGTGAACTGCCCATCAGACGATCGCTGAACAAACCAAAGGCCTTCTGAGCCGCGAAAGAGTGCCGGGTCGGCTTTGCCATCGGCATCGAAATCGGCTGGCACCGGAATATCACCGGTGGAGCCAAATGGAAAGCCAAAAAAGCTATTGTCATCTGATCGCAGAACGTACCAAAACCCGGCCGAAGGTCTGAACAATGCGATATCGGTCTTCCCGTCGCCCGTGAAATCAGACGGAGCAATTACGTCTGTTGGAAGTCCGAACGAAAAGGCCGTGGTAGTACCATTTGCACTATTGTTGATCCACCATTCCAAGTTTCCCATTTGGCGTGCGATAGAAATATCGGTCTTGCCGTCGCCGTCAAAATCAAAAGGAGCACGCTCGACCGAATCGCCAAATACCGTGAAAGTGATCAGCTTGGAAACTGAGAATCCATTCGCGGCCGTAGTATCGTTTACGTACCACCGACCAAAAAACGTGCGCCCCGCAACCGCTGCGGTTGTCGGAATCGATAACACTGCCGTTCCAAATCCATTAGAGCCCGTGCCTCCCAACGTCGTTTCTACTCGAGCAAATGAACCGTTTGCCGGGATCGATGACCCAACACCCGGATCGGATGAATCAACGACCAAAACAGCCTGCGAACTGGCCAGACCGTTTGAAACAGCGATAGCGAAACTTGTATTGCCTAATAGCGGCGGCTCGATAGCGATCGCATTTGGTTCAACGCCATTCGTTCCGGACCGACCGGTTCTGGTGATTGTTGGTACGCGACCTGTCTCGGTATAAAGCGTCGGACGGTCGAACGGCGGCAATTCATTAGCAACCCGAGGATCGGTTAACGGCCGTTTTAGAAATGCAGAGAGTGCTGCACGCTGCTGAACAGTTAATCCAAGTGGCCTTACACGCGGGTCGACATTCGGAGCCGGAAAATCACCACCTCGGTTGTAAAACTCAACAACCTCTTCAACTGTGGCAAAGCGTCCGTTGTGCATGAGAGGCGTACGTAGTTCGAGATTTCTGAGGCTAGGTGTTTTGAACCGGCCATTGTCATCAGGAATATTTGTAATTCCGCCGCGGCCTCGGTCTTCGGTCGTCGGCCGAACACCGACGTTTTGGTACGAAGAATTAGAGAGCAACGCTCCGCCATGGCAAAAAATACAATTTTGGTTGACGAAGATCCCTCGCCCGGTTGCTTCTTGCTGCGTTAGCGGTTCGATCTCAGCCGACGATCGGTCGAGCGGCGTTTGGTCCGAAAAAAGCGTGCGTTCGTGCGTTGCGATCGCCATTGCGATCCGGGCCGGCGAAATTTCTGCGGATCCGAAAGCTTCTTCAAAAAGCTCAGGGTAAGTTCGCGAGTCGATCCAGTTCTGCAAGCTTGGCGGAACGTTCGTGGCAAGTGCTAAAGGCTTAGATATCGAGATACGAGAGGCCGCATTGGTCCAATCGCGACCGGCGTGACTCATTTCGATCGAGGAAAGCGGCGGAAATACCGACTGGCTTTCCAGCCCGCCGAAACTGGTGAGAAGAACAGAATTAGTGATCGGGTCGCGGAATTGATCAGTCGCCCTGCCATCCCAGAACAACCCGTCCGTCGTGTATCCGGCATTCAGATACGATGGTGAACGGCGGTTCGTGATCTGTGTCTGCATCCCGAAAAACTGGGTTGGTGAATAACTTCCATCGCTATTCGTTCCGGGGACACCGGGCGAGCCGAAAACGTCGTCGGCCGTTCCGAAAATAGTGTCAAAGCCGGGATTTCTTGTTCCGGCAGAGCTTCGCGGATCCGATCCGCCATCGGCCGGGCGGTGGCAGGTGCCGCAGGAAACTGTCTTTGTCGATGAGAGTTGCTCCTCCCAAAACAAGGACTTTCCAAGATACGCTTTGGCGGCCGTGTTCTGATTTCCTAGCGGAACAGGCGGTGGAGCCAGGGGCGGAAACGGCGGCCCCGGTGCATTGTTGCCAACAGCTCTTCGGCCCGATACAGAGACACCCCATGCGCTGTTTGAATTCAAATTTTCGGCCCGGATCCAATAGAAATAAGTTTGTCCCGCGACGGCCGTACTGTCGAAAAAATAGTTTGCTGGAGTGCTGCCGATGTCGGTCGCGGAATTGATGTCGTCTGTCAGACTGCGAAAAAGTCGATACTGGGTCGCATCCCGAACCGCATCCCAATAAACACCGACCTTGGTTGCGTAAAGGTTGCTGGTGGCAAGAACACCTGTCGGAGTTTGAAGGGTCCCAACCGCGTTCTGACGAGCTGAAACGCGACTGCCCGAATCATTAAATGACGCGAACACACCAAAAATTAAGAAAATTGCGACAACGAAAATCTTGAAATAAAATGACTTCATTCGGGCAACCCTACACAGACTTTAGACTCGAACGTAAATGCTAACTCAAAATTTTGAAATGATGTTCTGTTTGAAATAGCCGATCAGCAGCATTAGACCAAATTGAGAACCAGAAAGTCGAAAAAAAACACGTTCTTGGAAAATTATCGCGGTCGACTTTGCCGGGGAAATCGTCGCAACTCGAAGCTCGGGTTTAGTTGGATCGCCTTAGAATAATGTTTTTCCGCCAATTCACCCATACCAACGTTGTCTAGGCGTGTCGCGATCACCCAATGGAAAAATGGGTCGGACGGAATCAAAATATCCGCTTTTTGATCAAGTTCTTGTGACATCCTCAGATCGCCAGTCGCTTTTAATGCTCCCGCTAGAAATTTGGTCGCCAACGGAAGTGCGTCGGTCTTTGCAAGGGCCGCTTGCCAGGCTTCGATCGCTTCAAGTTTACGATCCATTTTCCAAAGAGACTCACCTTTTTCTTCCAAAGCAGTTACAAGGTCCGGCCGTTCGGCCAATGCCAGATCGAGACTTGTCATCGCCTCTTCAGAACGACCGAGTCGATTTAGGATCGCACCTCGATAATAAAGACTTAAAGCCCGCGCCTGACCTGTTTGCATTTCCGCAGATTTGGAGAGAATTCGTTCGGCCATTTCGGCATTTCCTGCAAGAAACTCCATCCACGCCCGTTTTGGCATTGCATCGATATTTGAAAGCAAACCGAGCCGGGCCGCCTGCCGAAAATGATAGGTTCCCGTTGCGACATTAGCGGTGCCATCGGCATCGAGCCAATGGGTCGGATCGGCCTGAGCGAGCGCAAGTTCATCCGGCACATTCAGCGATTCATAGGCATTATTGCCCGCAGACTCATGGAATCGGATAAAGCCGCTATGAAAGCCAACCATGATCCAAATA
Source organism: Pyrinomonadaceae bacterium (assembly GCA_041744555.1). GTDB lineage: Bacteria > Acidobacteriota > Blastocatellia > Pyrinomonadales > Pyrinomonadaceae > OLB17. The sequence goes on along the minus strand of JBGTKQ010000146.1, from coordinate 34,971 downwards.
GTTGAAAATAATAGAAAGGCGAAACCGGCCGGGGTAAATTTACCATCGCTTCTAAGGCTGCGTCCGTAAAAGGCAAAGTTATCTACTCCGAGCAAACGCCACGATCGGAGAGCGAGAAACGTTGTAATGATCGCTATGCCGATCGCCATTAGCATCGGCACTATCTGATAAACATTCCAAACTGCGAAAAAACTCGCGACGAAGACTATCGAACCTGCGATCTCTTCGGGCCAAGTGAGGGAATAATGAGGTTTTGTGGTCTTTTTAACGGCAACCGATGGCTTTCCAAACCCAAAATATAGTGCGTCATTCGGACAAACGCTTATGCAATCCATGCATTTCATACATCCCGGATCAACGACCATTCCGTACGCGTTTACCTCTTGATGAACCTTTACGTTTGACGTGCAGGTAGCCGTGCAATGTCCACACTGATTGCAGGCATCGGTGACCCGGATCTTGCCCGGAGCGAATTTATCAGCGACGGCAAAGAACCCGCCGTATGGGCATCCATAAGTGCAGAAGCCTTTCGAACCGAGGAAATACACGGTGGCAAATCCGACGACAAAAAGAAATGGTATAGCGACCCAAACCGGTGGAAATGTCGCCCAAAAGTCGGTGGTGATCAGATGATTTGTAAATTGCGGGAACAGGCTTTCATTCTCAGCCTTTGTTAGAAATCGTCCTACCGTAGGCCAAACGAACATATACAAGGCCGTAATGAGAGGAACGTAGATCAACAGCCTCGACCGGAATGCAACAGGCTTCAACCCCAATTTTTTAAGTAACCAGGCGCAAAGATCCTGGAGAGCAACGATGTGACATGCCCAACCGCAAACGAATCGGCCAAAGATCAACGTTGCCAAGATCGCTAACGTAAAAAAGATAAATCCGGCGTTTACCGCACCGGTCTGAAGCGTGTACATCGACTCCGAAGGCTCGATCGGAGATACGGTACTCCCCATAAACTTCCACTGTATGATGTGAGCCACCATCAACAAGTTTAGAGCGATCAACGCGGCCGCACGCCACCAACTCGTCCGCGAATCAGCGATCACAGGCTTTGTTCCTGCTGAACTATTTATCACCGGCAAACTTACTGACCGCTTGCTTTTATGTTTTTCACTTTCGCACCCGGTATTCATTTTACGTTCGTTCGCCTAAGGATAGAGAAGTTTAATTATGAATATTATTAAACCATATCGGCCCTACGGTTCTCATTCGAAATACAAAGGATGTGCAACGGGCATCTGAATCGGTGATCCTATCGAAAACAAGTAGGCAAGACAGATTGTTTCCTTGAACGGCTGTATGCTAAGCTTTTAGAAACTTTCCGAACACAGTTGGGCCGTTCGTGTACCTTCTTGTTTGGGCTTCTTGAAACTGCAGGGTAAAACACAGGAGAAGAATGATGAAGATTTTGCGGAAGAACCTCTTTCGTATCGTAGTTTCGGTACTTGGGGTGGCGGCTTTGGCCATTTTTGTTTTTAGCGTTTCTGAGGGTGAAACGGTCGCCGGACCGAAAGGAGAGACCGGCCGAGTTGATAAGATGATCGTTGCGAGCGGTAACGTGACCCTGAATCTCGACCTCGACCGTTTGACCGGTTCCAGTTCGGGTTTGAGATCCACGACCGTCAATTATTCGACGCGGAAAGATACTTACTTTACCGTTATAGCTTTCAATGACGAATTACGTGGACCTGTTCCGAGTTCAATGGAATTAGAACCTAAAGGCTCTTCTTTATTGCCGGAAAGCCTTGCAACTGCGTACCGAACCTTCGTTCTGGAAAGGGCACCATTTGGTGGCGATTATGAGCTCCTTATCCGCGACTCCGCAACTGGCCGACATTATTTCAATATCGAAGGCCATGAGTTTGATTTTGACCCTGTCGCGAAAACACTCGGCATCCGTGGTGGGCGTTTATTGCTCGCTGATGAGTATGCGAACGACCTCGAGAAATCGTCGGCAAAGGGCACGATCGTCGGAGAAATATCAGCTAATGTGCAGATGAAATCGATCGAGGTCGTAGAAGTTGTAGATGGCGACGTCGAGTCAAGCAAGCTTCCACCAAGCGGTGATCTTGCAGGAACGCGGCCTGGGCCGGACGTCGTCGTAGGCGATGTAAACGGACTTGCTCAGTTTGGGTCGGCGAGTGGTGAATTTGTTGGCCTCGCTCTTGGAACCGATTCCTGCAACTACGGCACTGTTGACCTCAATTGGTTTGCGTTACCGAATAACGATCATCCAGCGATCCCACAGAATCTTTATCGACTTCGCGGCGGACCGAACAATGACGAGAGACTGGAGCAGATCGGCCAGTCAAGCGTAAAGCACGGCTTTACCGCGTTGACGCAAAACCTGTGTCAGCTTGGTTGTAATGGCGTTGGCGGTTCCCGATTGGGATCAGGCTGTTCTGATCCTTATTCAGCAAGTTTGAACTCCGGACCGAATCTTGGCTCAAAAGCTTGGATCAATCCGTTCACGGGCTTTTTCCCGCGAGGCGATTCTGCAACACCACCGAATTCACATACCAGCCACAGCCATCAGGGTCCAACGCACCGCATTCTTACAAAGATCACGGATCTGAGCACATCGCAGAATGCAGGAGCAACTTATTATGCTGAGGGTCAGTATGTAACTCCGCATGAGTATAATTGGTGTGTTGCAAATCCGACGCAGTGTAACCAGTACAACAACATTTCCTATCGTCGGTACAATGTGTCCGGAACTGCCAGCCCATTCAGCTTTTCCGCGGCGAGTTCGACCGTCCGTGAAAAAGCAGCGATCACTGCTTGGACTGGAGCGTCCACCCTTGAATTTGCTCCTGCACCAGGAGTGGATGGAATTGGCATCATTGCCTATAAGGTCACAAACCCGTCGCCGGGTGTATGGCGCTACGTTTACGCTATTTACAATCAGAACCTTGATCGTGCGGTCCAATCTTTCAGTGTTCCGGCTGCATCGAATATTAGCGTTTCGAACACCACGTTCCACGCTCCGCCTCAGCATCCGGGAGCACCCGCCGACGGTACGCTCAGCAATTTGGGCTTCGCCTCAACAGCTTGGGCCGACGTTCGAGATTCGGCGGCAATAACGTGGAGTAGCGAAACATTTGCTCAAAACCAGAATGCTAACGCGATCCGTTGGAGCACGATGTACACGTTCAGCTTTGATTCTGATCGTCCGCCGACACTCGTGAACGCGACGCTTGGTTTCTTCAAGACCGGTGCACCGATGAACGTACAGGTTCAGGGTCCAAGTACTCCGCTGGCCGCATTTGTTTCTGTCTCCGGAAAAGTATTAACTCAAAGCGGCGGCCGTGGGATAGGTTTGGCCTATGTCACGATCACCGATCCGGGCGGTAATGTCAGAACAACGCCGACAAACCCATTCGGCAATTATCGCTTTGATAACGTAGTACCGGGTGGAACGTACACGATCGCGGTTCGAGCTAAGAATTACACTTTTACTTCTCAGCAGATCCAGATCACGGAAAATGTTGGTGGTTTGAACTTTATTGCGTTGCCCTAGATTTATAGGGACAAAGTCAATTTTAGAAGGCGGCTTTCGAGCCGCCTTCTTTTGCGTGGGCCATCGTTAAATTCAACGTCGTCAAATCCCGTTAGCCGATCGCCGTCCGGCAAAAACGGACCCCGATCTCGAAGTTGGGCGTTGATCCAAGTTAGACTGCCGAGCCTATGGTATGTAGGCTGCCGGAACCGGAATATCCCCTTCCGCACCGAATGGTACAACACCAACCCCGCCTGTTGATCTCAGTATGTAGAAGATGGCCTGCGAAGACCTGAACACCGCGGCGTCGGTAGTTCCGTCGCCATCGTAGTCGCCCGGTGCCGGAGCATCGCCTGCCGATCCGAACGGAAAGGCGAAATAACTGAAGTCATCGCTCCTTAGCACGTACCAAAATCCGTCACTCTGCCGCCAAAACGCCACGTCGGCCGTACCATCACCCGTGTAATCAGCCACAACCGGCTTATCAGTCGATAAACCGAATTGTAGAGCGATCGTGCCCGCCGAAGAGCGCAACAACCACCACTCGGCGCCCGAAGGGCCATCTGGCCTGAATACTCCGATATCTGAACGGCCGTCGTTGTCGTAATCCGCAACCTGTGGAACGTCGTTCGGCAGACCGAAGTTCTCAAACCGAAATCCACCCGATGACTGCTGAATGAACCATATCCCACTCGAGGGCCGATAGACCGCTGCATCGGCAATGCCATCTCCGTCAAAATCGCCGGGAGCCGGAATATCGCCGGATGCGCCGAACGGAAACGCGAAAAAGCTATTGTCTTCGCTGCGAAGAATGAACCATTGTCCGCTCGAAGGCCGCCAAACTGCGATATCAGTCTTACCATCGCCGGTAAAGTCAGCCGGAACTATCTTGTCGCTGCCAAGTCCGAACGGAAGCGCATTCGAGCCGTTGTCAGAACTACGTTGGTACCACCATTCTCCCGGGCCCGGACGGAATATCGAAACATCGGTTTTTCGATCGCCATCAAAATCAACAAAGGCAGGTTTCGGCTGTGCAACGCCAAAAACGGTGTAACGAAACAACCTGGAAACAGAGAAACCATTCGCCGCCGAAGGATCGATAACATACCAACGTCCGTAGAATGTGTCACCGATGAGCGACGCATTATCGGGAATAGGAAGGCTTACCGAAGCCTGTCCTGCCCCGTTAAGGGCGAGTTGACGAAAGGCGAAGGAACCGGATCCGGGAATCGACGAACCTACGCCCGGATCCGCAGACGAAATAACAAGCGTCGCATTCGCTCCACCAAGTCCCTGCGAAACCGCAACGGTAAAGCTTGGGTTTCCGACAAACGGAGGTTCGATCGCGATCGCATTGGGAACATCCCCACCGTTACCGGCTCTACCCGTGCCGCTTACAACAGGAACGCGATTTGATTCCGTATAAAGCTGTGGTCGATCGAAGGGCGGAAGTTCATTCTGAACCCGCGGATCGGTCAACGGCCGCTTCATAAACGCAACAAGATCAGCCTTTTCCTGAGCCGTAAGGCCTAGAACTCTGATCAGTCCTCGATTTATATTCGGGGCGTCATGGTCGCCGCCTCGGTCATAGAAATCGACAACTTCTTCAAGGGTCGCGAAACGCCCGTTGTGCATATATGGGCCATGAAGCTCAGTGTTGCGAAGCGTGGGCGTTTTGAATTCGCCATCGTTCAGCGGATTGTTAGTAACAACGCCCCGGCCCCGATCTTCGTTCGGCGGACGAACACCGATGTTATGGAAGAAATTGTCGGAAAGGAGCGAGTTTGCGTGACACGCACTGCACTGGTTAGAAACGAATAGATCCGCGCCGTTTAACTCGCTAGGCGTAAGATTCTCAATTCCCGCACTCCAGCGATCGAGCGGCGTTCTGTCTGTGATCAACTGTCGTTCATGTGTAGCGATCGCCATTGCGATGCGGGCCGGTGTAACCTCGGGTGTTCCAAATGCTTCGTCAAAAAGCTCAGGATAGTTACGGCCGTCGATCCAATCTGAAAGCGAAGCCGGAATATTTCCGGCGACCGTTAGTGGCCGGGCCGCAGCGATCCTTTGAGCGATCTGCGGCCAATTTTGTCCAACATGACCCATTTCAACATCTGACGTCGGTGGTCCAAGAACCTGACTCTCGAGGCTTGCGTTCGAATCCAAGACGATCTCGTTTGTGATCGGGTCGCGGAATACATCAGAAGCTCGTCCGTCCCAGAATAGACCGGCAAACCCGTATCCCGCGTTAAGATACGATGGAGCTTTTCTTCCGGTTACCTGTTGCCGAAGGCCGAAAAAAGGCGCAGTAGAATAGGTGCCGTCTATGTTATTTCTGGGCACGCCGATAGAACCGAAAATATCGTCCGGCGTATTCTGAACGCCATCAAACCCGGGATTGAGCGAACGTATGTCGCCGATCAATGTTCGCGGGTCAGATCCGCCCTCAGCAGGACGATGGCAGGTTCCGCACGAAACTGTGTTGGTCGAAGAAAGCTGTTCGTCCCAAAAAAGCGTTTTTCCGAGCGACACTTTTGCGGCTGTTACAGGATTGCCTGCCGGAGGCGTCGGTGGTTCTTGCGGAAGAAACGGTCCCGGCGGAGGCCCACCGATCGCCCTAATTCCTGCATCGGCGACACTAAACGGACTGTTCCCGCCGGCATTTTCGGCCCGGACCCAATAAAAATAACCTACGTTCGCCATTGCTGTCGTATCGGCGAATTGATTCGCCGCCGTCGAGCCAATGTCCGTCGCCGAATTCGGCTCGTTCACCGTGTTCCGAAATACCCGGTATGTCGTAGCACCGCGAACCGTATTCCAGATCAAACCGACCTTATTGGAGTAGTCGTTGTCCGACGCAGTAAATCCAGTAGGTGCCGCTGGAGCATTGCCCGCGGCTCGACCTTGTGCCGTTGTCGGAACTCGTTCATATCCTACGAAAAAAAGAGCGAATAGCCCGAAAACAGCAATAACCAGAACCTTGATCTTTGGCATCAAAATAGAGACTCCTTGAGTTGAAACGTAAGGGATGGTCGATCCAAAGCACATCACCGTGCGTCTGATCAGCAATCTCCGATTATAACATTGCCCACCCAATGGCTCAATAAAGAATCGGGAACGCGATGGATTTGATGAAGCTAACGGCTTCCGAAAAATAAGAAATATCAGTTATTATTTTCAACATGAAAAAATCGTCTGTGCCGTCGTTCATTATTTCAAATGCCTTAATGGTTCCCCTTTTACTTGCTTCGACATCGTTTGCTCAACACGCTGCGACGATCGACTCAAGATCGGGTACGACCGTTGCCGAACTCCAAACCCGCATTCGAGAAAGACTCGCTTCGCCGTCAGTCCGCCGTGGAAACATTGGCTTGAAGGTCGTATCGCTCTCTTCCGGAAAAGTTCTTGTCGAGGAAAACGCTGAAAAGTATTTCATGCCGGCTTCAAATATGAAGAATTATACGGTGGCGACCGCTCTCGAAAAGCTGACGCCTGATTACCGTTTCATCACCACTGTCCTCGCCGCTGCAAAGCCTGAAGCAGATGGGACCGTCAAGGGCGATCTCTACGTTCGCGGTGTCGGAGACGTTTCCATATCGTATTCTTTCAACGAAGACGATAGATTCAAAGGGATCGACCGACTCGCCGACGCGTTAATGCAAGCCGGCGTTAAAAAGATCGATGGCGGTATTATTGGTGACGACTCTTATTTCAAGGGTTCTCCGATTCCGACCGGTTGGGAATGGGATGATCTTCAATGGTATTACGGCGCAGAGGTTTCGGCTTTGCCGATCAACGACAATGCGATCTCTTTAAGGGTAATGCCGTCCTCGGTCGGCATGCAGTGCTCCGCAAAGATCCTTCCTCTAAACTTTATTTTTCGAGTTAATAATCGCTGTATAACTACGGCCGCAGGCACGACTAGAACTCTTCGTGTTGAAAAAAAGATCGGCGAGAATTTGATCGAATTATCGGGAAACCTGCCGGTTGGAAACGATGGATTCAGTAACAACGTAACTGTTTCCAGACCGGCCGACCTATTCGCCTCAATGCTGAAACAAAGGCTGCAAGAAAAAGGCGTAGTCGTCAAAGGAAATGGCCGTGCGATACCAGATGGAATGTCGAGCACAGCCATCGCTCAGACCGAGATCGCCCGGATAGAATCGCCGCCGCTTGCTTTGATCGCGGCAAAAACGATGAAGCCAAGTCAAAATATGTACACCGAAGTTCTGCTTTGGACGCTTGGCGAGGAAGAAAGAAAGAAGGCAACGACGAGGCCGGGTTCCGATCAAACAAGTGCCCAATTGGGCATCGCGGCCGTCAAGAGTTTTTTGAAAGAGATCGGTGTGCCCGAAGATTCAGTGATGCAGTACGACGGAAGCGGTTTGTCGCGGCACAACCTGATCACACCTTCGTCCGTCGTCCAGCTCTATACCTACATGGGAACGCGGAGCCGATTTGCACAATCCTGGCGCGATAGCCTAACGATCGGTGGCGTTGACGGAACGCTACGTAACCGTTTCAAGGGAACACGCGGCGAAGCGAATTTTCGCGGCAAGACCGGAACGATAAACCAAGTCTCAGCACTTTCTGGTTATATGACAACTGCGGGTGGCGAGCAACTGGTCTTTTCGATGATAGTAAATGGTGTAGGGGAAACACGGACACGTGTAGGTCTGATCGATGAGATCGTGGTAATGCTCGCGAATTTTAATGGCAAGACCGAAAACAACTAAGGAAATACGTTCAAATTGACAAAGTTATAGCCGATGCTCGATCTCGACACCGGCTATTTCTAACTGATACGAACAAATTACCAGCGGTCGCCTCCGCCATAGTCGCCTTCGCCTCCACCGCGTCCGCCGCCGTATCCTCCGCGACGATTTCCACCGCCACCGCCATTACCGCGATCTTCACGCGGGCGTGCTTCGTTAACGACCATGTTTCGGCCATCGTATTCGGCACCGTTGAATTGAGCGATCGCATTGTTTGCTGCATCTTCCGACGCCATTTCGACAAAACCGAAACCACGCGAACGGCCGGTCTCGCGGTCCATGACTATGTTCGCCGACTCCACTTCACCCGCAGTGCCAAAATGCTCCTGCAGATCATCACTTGTCACTCGAAACGACAAGTTTCCAACATAAAGTTTATTACTCATTTTCCTCTATTATTTTCCTGTGTGATGGGAAGCAAAAGGCAGGATAGGTGGAGAAATCGTTGCGACGACCTCCGGTTGTTCAGCGACAGGCTCCGACCAAAAAAATCAAACGCTTCCAAACTGACAAAAATCGAACTCTCCAAACCGAACCGAGAAATGTCGCTAAGACTTCCGGAAGATCGTGTCTGCCAAGACACTACCGAGAGCAGAACAAGTGGAAGTATGCCTGTATTCATTTATTTGCGCAAGAGAACATTCTGACTGCGAAGCAAGATTATTCATTCTCGCAACGGGTTGGATGGTCGACCTAGCATAGAGACCAATACCAAGTTGAACTTGAAAATGTTAAGCCAACGACTGAAACTGTACTTATGAGTCAATCTTCAGAACTTCCAATGAATTATGGCGGCATCGACGAAGCGGAATTTTCGTCGTTCGATTCTGCCCGTGTACTGGTCTGGCCGGTTTCCTATGAGGGCACGGTTTCTTATGGGACCGGGACGGGCGCCGGTGCGATGGCGATCGTAAATGCTTCACGCAATATGGAACTTTATGATGAAGAAACCGACACGGAAACCTACCGCGTCGGTATCCATACGCTCGAAGAATTTACTCCGCGTGAAACGCCGGAAGCGATGATGAACGGACTTTACGATCGAACTGTCGAATTGCTGAAGTTCGATAAATTGATCTGCATGCTCGGTGGTGAACATTCGGTATCTGCGCCAATAATTAAGGCACATGCTGAAAAGTTTCACGATCTCAGCGTTTTGCAGATCGACGCCCATGCAGACCTTCGCGATACTTACGATGGCACTCCGCATTCTCATGCTTCGATAATGGCTCGCGTCGTCAAAGATCTGCGCATTCCATCCGTTCAAGTCGGTATTCGTTCGATCTCGGCGGACGAGGCAAGGCTGATCGAAACAGGAATTCCGACTAAAATATTTTGGGCAAGAGATATTGTTGGCAAGACCGATTGGATAGAAGAAGCGGTCGATTCTCTCACTGAAAGTGTTTATTTGACGATAGATATTGACGGGCTTGATCCCAGTATCGTCCCGACCACCGGCACACCGGAACCCGGCGGTCTTGGTTGGTACGAAACGCTTGCATTGATCAAGAAATTGGCTGAAAAGAAGCGTATTGTCGGAATGGATCTGGTCGAGTATTCCTATTTTGAGAACTATGATTCTCCTGCGTTTCTCTGTTCAAAGCTGGTCTACAAGACCCTTTCCTATATCTTTGCCGACTCGCTTCCGCGTGTTGCCCGTGGTTAGCACTATTGGGCGAACTTTCCGATCCAAAAAGGCGTAAAGCTTGGTGAATTATTTGATTTGCGTCGTCGATACAGTAAAATCTGGTTTATCGACCTTCTTGGAGTTTTAAAGCAATGATTAACAGAACGTTCTTATCTTTCACACTAGCGGCGACGGTTGCCGTTTCTTCAGCCTGCAGCACGGGCCTTTTTGGAAGCGAAGCTATTCCTCCGATCCCGGATCAGCCACCGGCACCACAAACTCCGCTCGCCGTTGATGGTGTTCGCACTTCGTATGCCGATGTTGTGGAGCGAACGTCCGCCGCGGTCGTCAGGATCGACGCAGAATCCAGAAATCGGCCAGCTCAGCCAACTCAAGGCGAAGCTCCGCAGGGGCAGAATCCGCTCGAAGATTTTTTCCGGCAAATGCCTCAGCCGCGTGGCGGTCAGCGGGCTCCGGTCGAACGCGGAATGGGCTCGGGCGTGCTGGTTAGTGCGGACGGCACGATCTTGACCAACGCACATGTGATCGACGGCGCCGAAAAGATCACGGTTCGGATGAACGACAATAAATCGTTCGAGGCAAAGGTCGTAGGTTCTGATCGACCGAGCGACCTCGCTGTACTTAAGATCGAGGCACAGAATCTTCCTTTCCTGACGCTTGGGAATTCTGACTCAGTAAGAGTTGGGGACATTGTGCTCGCGATCGGAAACCCGTTGGGAATTGGACAGACGGTTACCGCCGGGATCATTTCCGCAAAAGGCCGACGAACCGGATTGAGCTATGGCGGGAACGATTCATTTGAAGATTTCTTGCAGACCGATGCACCGATAAACCGAGGCAATTCCGGCGGTGCTTTGGTTAGTCTTAATGCCGAATTGATCGGCATTAACTCACAGATACTGGCCGGTGGACCCTCGGGTGGAAATATTGGTATCGGGTTTGCGATCCCGTCGAATATGTCCCGTACGGTGATGGAGCAACTCTTGAAGGACGGACGTGTTCGCCGCGGCATGTTGGGCGTAAATATTCAAAACATTACGGCTGAAACGGCACAAGCCCTCGAATTACAGGACGTCTCCGGAGTTCTTGTAAGCAATGTCAGAGCCGGCAGTGCGGCTGAAAAAGCAGGTGTGAAACGCGGCGATATTATCACAGCGATCAACGGCGATAAGATCGATGATGGAAATATTCTGCGCAACAAGGTCGCCGGAACCTTGCCGGGTACAGAGATAAAGATTACTGTTCTGCGGGAAGGTCAACCGGTTGAATTGAATGTAACGCTCGATGAGTTTGAATCGGATACTGCATCTAATGATCAACAGCCCGGAGCCGCTCCTAACGGTGCTGAGCCTTCGAGCGGAAAGCTTGGTTTGACGCTTCAACCGGTCTCACCGCAGGTCGCTAAAGAACTTGGCTTGACTAACGCAAATGAAGGCGTGGTCGTTACCGGAGTCGACGAATCCGGCCCCGGTGCTGAATCGGGTATTACCCGCGGCGACGTGATCTTGGAAGTGAATCGGCGTGCAGTTAGTTCTGCGGAACAAGTTCAAACGGCGCTCGACGGATCCGGCGGGAAGCCCGTTTTGCTGCTGATCACAAGACGCGGACAAACAGCCTACGTGACGGTACGTCCAAGATAGTGGAATTTAGGATCATCACCTTTGTGATGAAAGACCGAGCCGGTTGAGTACAATCCTATGTGGACAAAAGTATATATTGCCTGTTCGTTAGTGTTTCTTTTTGTCCTCGGTTTCGTCGTTTACTACTCGGCTAGCTGGCTCGGCAGCATAACCGTTCCGGCTGATGCATTCGCAGGCTATGAATATTTTCGCAGCTTGGCGTGGTACATTCTCTGGATAACAACTGCGATACTTCTGATCCTTGCAAATATTCACTTGATCCGTACAAGTCAGAGTTGGACATTGTGGTCAACGGTCGGCTATTTCTGCCTTTTTGTTTTGTCGATCGGTTTTCTACTTCCGATCATATCAATAACTTTCCTCCGCGATAATGGTTTCGCTCCGGAACTGACCGCTTATCTTTCGCCATTTCTGGCAATTGCACTTTGTGCTGGATTCGCTGGTCTCGTCTATGCAGACAGTTTTCTCGTCCGAAAATTCTTGATTCGCACGGACGACTCGGCGACGATCGACGAGCTCGAAACCGCCGAAGACCCCGCTCCAGACGATCTGGACTAATCGTTAATTTTCATCTTCACAACAATACGAGCCGCCTTTGTTTTGCCTTTCGTAGTCAATGCCAAGCGCATGCCTCGCTCTTCGCGTTCGCCCTTATCGACGCTACCCGGACGGCCCGGAGCCGTAAGAATGTTTTTCTCGATCACTGATTCGAGATTCTTCGGTTCAAGCACCTCAGCGATCAGACTGGGTTTGCCGGTCTCGAATTCGAAGCCGCAGTCGTGTTTAACGATTGACGTGTCGCTGTGTAGATACGATGTGATCTTCTTGGCTTTAGTCATTTCGATGTCGTCCTCCAGTAAAAACTCGCCAGGTGCGATAAACGAGAACTTCCTCACAAATCGCTCGACTCCGACCTCAGGCTCATATGCGGTCTTAAGATCTGCAGTGATCGAAACTTTCCTCTTTTCGAACTTAACTTCCGTAACTCGGATCTGATTCATCAGATCATAAGAAACACCCGCGAATGCATCGTGGCCTTTTCCTTCTTTAGCCTGGCCGCGGCCGGCAAATACGACCGTGTTGTGGTGTTCGGTTAGCGGCACACCGGCGTAACCCGAATCTCCGGTTAGGTATCGGCCCTTAGACCAAATGATGAAACCACCTGCGTCGGGATGAGCATGGCCGCTAGACAAACGCCAATCAGGAAATGCTTTAACCTTTTCTGTCGCCGCATGGCCTTCGGGCGGTCCGGCTTTGAACGACCAGGCAGTCGCATCATCATTCCAGGACGACCGCCAAAACACGACACCATGATCTTTGAACCAATGATAAGCTGGCTGGTCGTCTATTGACACCGCCTTGATCTTTGGGTTGTACCAAATGAATGTCCACATCTCCTCTGCATTCACTTGTCCCTTCGATTTCACCCAATCCGCAACGCCCTGAGCCTCTCCGCTTCCGTATCGTGTCGCCAGATTGTAGAGAATGTTGTAGTTCGTTCGAAACTTACCGTCAATACGCTCACGTTCGTAGTCGTTGCCTTTCCGAGCCCGAGTTATGGGCCCGGCGTAGATGTCGCCGTAGTCGAAGTTGAACTCGCCGCCCGGCAACGTTATGTGTGCAAGAAATTTGTGCGCGTTCTTGATCCCTGCCAATCCTTGATACAGATCTTCGCCAGTCGACTTTTCGTGGGCATCCATATAATGGATGATCCACGGCATTGAGAATATCCAGTACTCCATGCTCTCGTAGAAATAGCCATCTTCACCTAATGTTGCGAGTACCCGATCAAAGACCGCACGTGAATCTGCCGCCCATTCTTTTGCCTCCGGCACTTCATCTATTAGGGCATACGCCGCTACCGCCAGACCTGAGATCGGAATGAAGGTATGATTCTGGCTGTAAGCGTACGTCTTGCTGCTTTTTGGCTTAAAAAACTCATGAAGCAGCTTCGCCTGCTTGACCAATTTTTCACGGATACGAGTTCGTTCTGCAGGCGTAAGATCGTGATACAACAGGTCATATCCCCAACCCATTCCGTAGAGCAAATGTCCGGCAGCTAGATCCACATTTGGTTTGTTGTATGTATAACCCCAAACGTCGTAGCTGATTCCCGCGTCAATGTATTTCTTCGCCGCGTCGAGATATTTCTTCTCGCCGGTGATCTTGTAAGCAAATGCAGCCTCTGCGATGCCGATACCGACCTCGTTCTGCACACGGCGTTCCTGTGCCGGGGTCGCTGCCGGTTCAGTTGCCAGAGCCCGAACACGGCCTACTGCGGTCTGCCACAGCTCGGGATGAGTTTTCGCTTTGTCCTTTAGAGCATCGATCTCTGCCTGCGTTAGAAAGACCCGCGGGTGAACTCCGACCAGTTCCTTTCGCAATGATGACGGTCTCGTTTTGGCGATAGCGACGAGCGGATGTTCGCCCTTCAGCTTCGCGTTTGCTTCCCTTTCCGCCTCAATCTCTTGCTTATCTTGGCCAAAAATAGCGACGGTCAAAAGGAATGCAGTAATGAGTAGTGTCCATCTCTTCTTGAACATAATTATTGATTTCCCTGGTTCTTAAGTGCGTTTACTATCCATTCGTTCAGCCGTTCGCCTTGCTCTGGAGAATTCGCATGTCCCATCTCAAGGCCGAGCAAGAGCGTTTTCGGTGAAGTGATCACGTTATAGCTCGCGAACATCGAAGTTGGAGGACAGACCTCGTCATTGAATCCCCACGAATAGATGCCGGGGACCTTTAATCGGCGGGCAAAATTTACAGCGTCAAAGTAAGACGAGGTGGTAAGATTCTCTTTTGTTCGGGTCTTAACGTCGCGAAACATGTGCGGCCAGCCGCCAGCCCGATTCGCTGTGTACCCCGCCATATCCGACATTGCTGGATAAGAAGCAACAAGCCCTTTCACGCGTTTATCGAGAGCCGCGGTCACGATGGCGAGAACGCCGCCTTGACTGCCCCCTGCCACGCCTAGATTCTTTCCGTCGTATTGCGGAAGGCTAGTTAGAAAATCGTTTGATCGGACGACGCCGAGAAAAACTCGTCGGTAATAATACTCGTCGCGATCGTGCAGGTTAAAAACGTTATATCGATTCAAAGCTCCGACCCGAAGCTGATCGTAAACTTCGAGCGGAAGGTTGACCGGTAAGCCGTGAATCCCGATTTCAAGCGTGATCAAACCCGTCTCCGCCAGCGCGATCTGACCCGAATAAGGCCGTACGCCAGCACCGGGGACTCGGAGCAATGCAGGATACTTTTTGCTGGCCCCTTTCGGTATGCAAAGTATTCCGTAAATTCGACTTACACGTGTAACACCGAAGCCGATGTTCTGGAAACTCACATGATAGACATCGACCGTCGAAGTGCTTGCCGACGGAAGTAGTTCCATCTTGGCGTCCAACGGTACCTTCGCCAACGCCGTTTTTCCGTCATTCCAGAAAGTGTCGAAATCTTCCGGTTCGTTTACGATGGGCTTTATCTGATCGGGCCGATAGCCGGCCGTAGCGAGCCCGCGATACGTCCGTCCCTCCTTTTCAACTGTCGCGATACATCGGTAGAAGCCAGGTTCCTTCATCCCCGAATTTTCGACGACGATCGGCTGATCAGTCGAAGTAACCGTCTTTTCGATCACTGGCGGCATCATTTCCGGACCGCAAGAATACTTCACCGCAAGCCCTGCCGTCTGGGTGTTGTTGAGCGTCGTCGCGATAGTGAATTTTGCCGGCTGGTTAAGCTCGTACTTCCAATCCGGCCGGTCAAGCGAAACGCGGACCTGCAATGTCCCGATCGATTCTTGGCCAAGGACATCAATTGAAAACGCTGCAAAAGCGATGAGAAGAATTCCACACTTGAAGAATCTATTCAGTTTGTTCATATCGATCTCCCGTCAAACACTAATCCATTAACATTCCACCGTTTATCTCGATCGTTTCACCACACAGATAACTTGCAGCGTCGGATGCCAGAAACGCGATCACGCTTGCGACCTCTTCCGAACGTCCGACACGACCCATAGGAATAACATTGATCATGTTGTTCCAGACTTCGCGGGCGGTAAATGTTTCGTGGTAGGGAGTGTCGATCACGCCCGGCGAAACGGCATTAACGCGGATGCCTTGTGCGGCAAATTCCTTTGCCAAGCCCTTGGTCATGGTGAGCATTGCGGCCTTTGCGGACGAATAATGGATCGAACCGGGAGCACCACCATTTCGACCGGCGATCGAGGTAACGTTCACGATCACACCCGAACCCTTTTCAAGCATTTTCGGAACGACGGCTTTTGCAGCAAAGAACGCGCTGGTTGCGTTGAGATTCATCACTTCATGCCAGCGATCTACCGTCAGTTCTAAAGTCTTTAACCGTTCAATAAGAGAACCGGCGTTGTTCACAAGGACGTCGATCGACCCGAGACTTTTCTCGATCTCGCTCACCATTCGGGCGATGTCGTCCGCTTTTGTGACATCAGCTTGGACGGCGATCGCTTTTCCGCTCGGCATTCCGGCAACCGCTGCTTCGGCACCGTTTTTGTTCTTGAGATAGTTTATCGCTACCGATGCTCCGCATTGGCCGAAAAGTTCGGCCGTTGCTCGACCGATACCGCTTGAGGCTCCGGTCACAAGAACGACCTTGCCAGTAAAATCGAAAAAGTTCTTCATAAAAAATTAACTGCTCCTAAGATCCAAAGATCGTCAAAGTTATCTTGGCGTCTCTAATCTAACTTTCTTGATGTCTCCGGCTAAGACGAACAACACGATCGTCCCGATCGGTGCAAGCAAACCGGCCGCCACGAGTATCGGCGTGTACGAAAAATTATCGACGACCCAGCCGGTCGTGAAAATAAATATCATTGACCCGATGCCTGCGCCAGTGCCGCCGAGCCCGGCAACCGAGCCGACAGCTTTCGACGGATAGAAATCGCTCGGAAGCGTCTGCACGTTGTTGATCCACACCTGGAAACCAAACAGCACCACACCGATCAACGCCAGCGCAGTCATCGAATCCGGCGTGTACGCGGCAAGAATCCCGGCCGGCATCAAGAGGGCCGCGAACCCGATCACTATTTTGCGGGCAGCGTTTACCGTCCAGCCGCGTCCGATCAAGGAACCTGAAAGCCATCCGCCAAAAAGGCTTCCGGCGTCTGCCGCGACATACGGAACCCACGCAAACAGTCCGATCTGTTTGAGATCAAAACCGTGAACTTGGCTGAGAAATAGCGGAAGCCATGTAATGTAAAGCCACCAAACAGGATCGACCAGAAAACGGGAAAGAACGATCGCCCATGTCTGACGATAACGAAGTAATTCGAACCAACCGATCGCTTTTTCTTCCGCGACCGTTTGCTGCAATTCGGCGCCGACCGTGGTCTCGGGCGCTGGTACCGGCTCGGTTTCAGTTTCATCTTCCCGAATCAACGCCAGTTCTTTGCGAGTAAGCCATTTATGTGTTTCCGGTCGATCGTAGATCAGCCACCATGCGATCAGCCAAACGAAACCTAGTGCGCCGGTGACGATAAATGTTTGCTGCCAATGACCAAAGTAGGCTGTCAATCCAACAATTATCGGCGGCGCGACGATCGACCCGATAGCGGCTCCACTGTTGAAGATCGCCATCCCCAGAGCACGTTGCCGAGCTGGGAACCATTCGGCGACTGTTTTCGCGGCGCCTGGCCAGTTCCCTGCTTCGCCCAAACCAAGAATGAACCGGAACGCACTAAGCGACTTTATCCCGATCGCAAACGAGTGAGCCATTGCCGCAAGCGACCAGACAACGATCGAGACCGTAAATCCCTTCTTGATCCCGATCTTGTCGTAGAGTTTTCCGGAAAGCGATTGGCTGATCGTGTACGCGAATAAGAACCAGGTCGCGATACCGCCGAACTCGGTATTAGAAAGATTAAGCTCTTTCGTAATAAGCGGAGCGAGGACCGAGATGGTCAGCCGATCGACATAATTGATCAGTGTCGCAAAGAAAACAAGGCCGATGATTATCCACCGAAGGCCTCGTATCTTGAACCCGCTTTCCGATTGTTGATCTTCCATTTGTCTTTCTGTTAATAGCGATTTCGCCGTCCAACTGGATTCCCAGTATCGTTTTCACCTCAGTGTTACGGTCGATTCTCGAATGATAAGTTCGCAATCCAGAACCCGCTTGATCGGATCCTGAACGTCCCTGCTCTTGATCCGACCGAGAAGCATCTCAGAAGCGAGTTGGCCCTGTATCCGCATTGGCTGTCTGACCGTTGTTAAAGCGGGCATTGTATGGAGAGCCAACGGCGTATCGTCAAACCCGACGATCGCAAGATCTTTGGGTATTTGTAAGCCGGCTTCGTTGACTGCGGTCATCGCCCCAACGGCTGTAAAATCATTCCGAGCGAAGATGGCGGTTGGCCGATTCGGAAGCGAAAGCAGACGTTTCATACTTTCGTAGCCGATCGATTCGGTCGAATAGCCCGGTACGCCAGTAAGCGATTCCCGTCCACCGGTGATCAACCTTTCGTCGACCGGAATCTCGTGCTTCGTAAGCGCACTTAAATACCCTTGGAGCCGCTTCAGGTTTTTGCGATTTTCAAACGCTGCGCCGATGAACCCAATTCTCTTGTGTCCGAGATCGATCAAATGCTGCGTCGCTTCAAATCCGCCGGTGAAATTATCCGTCGAGATCGAATCGACCGATGGATGCTGAAAATCACGACCGACCACAACAACGGCCACGTTGCTATCCGCGATCTCAGCCAATCGCTCATTACCTTCCTGATTGGAACGGGTGGCAACGATGATCCCGTCAACGTTGTGATCTACAAGCGAATCAAATGCGGAAATATCTTCCTTCGCGCTATGTTCACTGATGCAAATAAACAAGTTATACCCGTGAGCCGATAGGCTTTCTCGTACGGCATTTGCGAGCTCGGTCGAGTAAGGATTAGAAATATCGCCGATCACCAAACCAACCGTTTCGGTCTTTTGCCGCTTTAGATTTCTAGCGACACCATTGCGCCGATAATTTAATCGCTTAACTGCCTCCATTACCTTTTCACGCATCTCGTCGCTGACGTATCCGTTTCCACTAATGACACGGGAAACGGTCATCGGAGCGACGCCGACGGCGCTTGCAACGTCGCTAAGGGTTGCGGGTTTTCTCTTTGTTGCTTCGCTCATACGAAATGGAAACGCTTTGTGTTAACGTTACCTTAATATCACACAAATTTTCTAACATCAAGTTTACATAAAAACCGCGGGGAAGCTACTTAATTCCCAATTGGTATGACCAATTTATGTACCCGGTCTTCCTGCTGGACGCAACGATGCCACGCTTTGTTTCAGGCAATTCGTCGATCTGGTTCAAAAATGACCGCAAAAATGCGATTTTCCAGATTCGTGTAGATTTTACTTGACGTGATTTCGTTTCGGTGTATTATGTCAAAGGTTCTAACAAATTCAAATTGTCTTAACACATAAATCTTTCATAAACGGGCCGGCAACGAGTAGGTTGAGAAGTTCATTGGTTAGAAAGGGGTTTTTTCCGCTCAGATATGGCTTTTTGTTAGACTATCAAACAAATTAGTGAGAAAGATCAATCCACACGACTTTACCTTGGCTAAGCGCGGCACATCGCGCGACATCAATCGCCAGATCGCTCTGACCCTGATCCGCACGCATCAGCCGGTTTCGCGGGCCGGCCTATCGCGATTGATGGAAACCAATAGGGCGAACATAACGCTTTTGGTGAACGAACTGCTGGATGAGGGCTTGGTTCGCGAAGGTGCTCAGGGCAATGAAAAGGTTCGTGGGCGGAAGCCGACATTTCTTTACCTCAACTCAAAAAACCGGGTGGCTGTTGCCGTCGACGTCCGTGCATCGAAGACGTTCTTGATGGTGACGGATTCCATCGGAAAGCAACTCGGCGAGATCGTCAGCTTCCCGACCGCACTTCAACCAGAAATGTTTGTCGAGACGCTTGCCCTTCACGTACGAAGAGCACTGAGCGATATATCATCTGATGCGACAGTTGACGGAATGGGCTTTGTGATTCCGGGAATGGTCAACCACAAAACAGGCGTAGTTCTAAATGCTCCTGCACTTAAGTGGCGAAATGTTAACCTCGTTGCGCAGCTCGTCAAAGAGTTCGGTGATATTGACATTCATCTTGAAAACTCCGGTCGAGCATGCGCTTTATCGCAGATCTGGTCTGTCAGAGGCGATGGAACCGTAGCGAATGACATTGTCTTCGTCAGCGTATCTGACGGTGTGGGTGTCGGCATCGTGTTGAACGGCGAACTTGTCCGTGGGCGTCACAATACCGCCGGTGAATTTGGGCATGTTCCTTTGAGTATTGACGGTCCAAAATGTTCTTGCGGTGCGAACGGATGTTGGGAGACTTACATATCGAACCTTGCGACACTTTCGCGATACTTCGGTCGAAATGTCGCCGATCGAAAGCCGCAGACGATAGAAATTGCAGATTTTACGATCGACGATCTTATTGCTCGAGCCCGCAGTAACGACAGCCGAGCTATTACGGCTCTTCACTCTACGGCAAGATATTTAGGGCTTGGACTGGCTTCAATCATAAATGCGGTCGACCCGTCGCGGATATTCATCGGTGGCGAGATCACCGAAGCGTGGGACCTGATCGAACATCTTGTTCGCGAAGCGATACGCGAACGAACACTTATTTCAGAACTAGGGGAAACTTCGATCCGGATCGTTCCGGCGAGCGAATATCCGCGTCTTCGTGGTGCCGTTGCGTTAGTGACCGCTCCGGCGTTCGCAGCTCCGAAGGTCGCGTAAAGAAAACTATAGCGCTCGTCGGGGGTAGTGCGACCGAACAAGCATTCGGATCATTAAGAATTTGGCAAATTTGAATCAGAAAGGAGAATCAGAGAAATGAAAAAACACAGCGGGGTTCTAAGTTTAATAAAGGCTCGATGGGATAGTTTAGGAACACTGGCTCTCCTTACGGTTCTTTTCGCCGTCTCGATGCCGGTCGTCGCTCAGGTTACGACCGCGACGATCGTCGGTACTATCTCTGACGCCAGCGGTGCACAGGTTCCGGCCGCAACTATCACCGCGCGGAATATTGACACCGGTCTTACACGAACCGTGGTCTCTGGCGAAGACGGTTATTACCGACTTGAGTTTCTTCCGGTTGGTAATTACGTCGTTGAGGTCACGGCAAGTTCCGGCTTCAAAAAGGCAAGACAGGAGGGTATTGCCCTCAGCGTCAACGATACTCAGAGGGTAGATATTGCCCTCGAAGTGGGTGCCGTCAATGAAGAGGTGACTATAACCACGGCTCCGCCCGAGGTGAACACAGGCAACGCGGAGCTTGGCCGCACTATTCAATCACAGGAGATCGAAAACCTTCCCCTTGTCGAACGTAACGTATTTGCTCTGCTCGATCTGACACCTGGTGTGCAATCAAACAATGCTGGTATTTCGAATACAAATCAAGGTAACCTCCCGAGTACTCTAGGTTTTCCAGAGCAGCGAACGCTTATTAATGGCGGAACCGATGGTGGAACCGGGTCAGTTAACTATTTTCTTGATGGCGGCGTCAATATGACCAACCTGCGCAATACCGGGAATGTAGCGCCAAATCCGGAAGCGGTTCAGGAGTTCAGGATAACTACCAATGCCTACGGTGCCGAGTATGGTCGATTCGCTAGTGGAATTATTAATATTATCACCAAGTCAGGCACCAATCGGTTTAATGGATCGCTTTACGAATATGTGCGAAACGATGCATTTAACGCAAATGATTGGAATTCGGTACTTGAAAAAGCCCCGTATCGGCGAAATCAGTTTGGCGGTGCATTTGGTGGACCAATAATTAAAGATCGAACATTTTTCTTTGGAAGTTATTCCGGGCTGCGTCAAAATACGAGCACATTCTTATCTGGTGCGACACTGCCATCAGCGGCTTTCCGTACGGGTGATTTTAGTGCCTTATCGGCAGCTAGCCGACCACGAGATCCCGCGACTGGAACAACTCTTGGCAACGCCACGCCTTTTCCGAACGGCATTATCCCCGCAAACCGTATCGATCCGGTAGCTTTACGCATCCTAAACGACTACATCCCTCAGTCCAATTTTACCAATGCTAACGGTTCGCCGGGTTATCAGGCGAATGTTCCCCTGCCGGTTAACACCGACGAAGTCTTGGTAAAACTCGATCATCAATTGAATGGGCCGCACCGCCTGAGCTTCACCTTTTTTACTAATTGGGGAAGTCAGACCTTCTTTCCTGGTAGCGGCAATATTCCGTGGGCGACACAAGACTTTAAATGGCGACAATCCAACGTAAATGTAAGCGATGTTTGGATAATTTCACCAACCAAGATCAATCAGATCTGGGCTACATATACCCGCAGTTTTGGTGGCCGCAACAATACGCCGGAAACAACACTTGAAGATCTGGGTTCATCATTTCGTACACAAGGTAAGGGTTCATTACCGCAGATCACTGTCACGGGGTTTTTCTCGTTGACAAACGCGATCGGCGGGCCAACGGCAGGGACCAATCTATATTCTTTGCGGGATGTTTTCAGTTGGACCAAGGGAAACCACTCGATCAAGCTCGGTGGCGAGGTGACCCTAAACAAGGACATTCAGGATGTTTTGCTCAACAATTACGGAGTATTTACATTTAACAACACTGCGACCGGAAATGGTTTCGCAGATTTCCTGCTTGGTATTCCTAGTGGTTTGACGCAGGATGCTCCGGTTACAGGTTATACGAACACATGGTACACCGCTCTCTTTTTGCAAGATGATTTCCGTGTTACTCCGAGATTGAACTTAAATCTGGGGCTCCGCTGGGACGTCCAAACGCCACCGACTGACCCTTTAGATCGGTGGACCAATTATGTTCCCGGACAACAGTCAATAGTCAGGCCCGACGCTCCTGTTGGTGCATTATTTATTGGAGACCCCGGCGTTGAACGCGGTGCAATTCCTGTGAGTTTCACCAATATTTCACCTCGCCTCGGATTTGCTCTCGACCCTTTTGGCGATGGTAGGACCTCTATACGCGCTTCATTCGGCATATTTTACGGAAGCATCTCGGGCAACGAGTGGAATACACAGACCAATTTCCAGCCGGCTTCGACCAGATTGAACTTTACCAATCGCAATCGAAGGGGAACCGGAGCCACTCTTGCCAATCCGTACACTAATTACGTGGGCGGTATTCCTTTCCCATATGACGGGGCATTTGCAGATGGGGGCGGCTTTTTTGCACCATCACAAGATTTCGAGCTTCCCCGCACCGTGCAGACCAACATTTCGGTTCAACGTCAGATCACCGACCAGTTAACGGTCGGAGCGGCATTTATCAGGGTTTTCGCTCGCAAATTGCCCTTTGGGCGTGATGTCAACGCTCCCCTTAATACGACAACTCCAATTCCAGCAACGAACAACGTTCAAGCGAGGCGACCAAATACTCGATTTGGTGCCGTCACACTTCTGGATTCCGATCAAAGCGCAGATTATACCGGCTTGCAAATAACAAGCTCAATGCGCTTTAACAGACTCTTTACTTTCAACGGCTTCTATACGCTTAGTAAAACGACGAGTTCGGTTCAACTCCACAACAATACGACCCAAGGATTGGCACAAAATTATTACGATCTGGATGCCGAAGATGGAGCGGCCGATACCGATCAGCGTCACGTTTTCAGCATGAGCTTTAACTTCCGACCCGATTTCTACAATGGTGGTAGTCGATTTGCGAAAGCAATTCTCAATGGTTGGAGCATTTCGCCGATCGTTAAGATCCGTAGCGGAAGACCGTTTACGGTAACCAACGGCGGTGTTGATGCGAATCTTGACGGAGTTACAGGAACCGACCGGGCACAATTGATCGGCGATCCGCGTTTGTCAAATCCGACGGCGGAACGGTGGTTTAACACTGATGCTTTTGCTCGGAATCTAGCCGTCACCGGTGCTCCGATTGATGGCACCTCGCCGCGCAACTTCCTTTATGGTCCGGGTTTGGGTCTTGTTGATCTGGCACTTTCACGGGACTTCAGATTTGGCGAACGTTATAAACTTCGTTTGCGTGCGGAAGGGACCAATATCCTGAATCATGTGAACTACAATAATCCCGCTGCTGCTGTCCCCGCGACGCCGACGAGCACCTCAACTTTCGGAAGTATCAGCAGCGCTCGTGATATGCGTATTCTCCAGTTAGGGGTGCGTCTGAGTTTTTAGGAACTGGCGTTTTTTCAGCGGATAGAGTTCGTCTGAGCTATGTTTTAGTCTTATTCGAACTCTATCCTCACCCGTCCAACCAGAAAAACAATGTCAAATGCGAAGACTTTCCTACTGATTCGGCTTTCCATTTTGCTAGTCGCAACGTGGACTTGTCTTTCGCCTTCCCGCATCTTGGCGCAAGCCGACGTCGAGAATAGGACGATTTCAACAGCGGCCATAAGCTCGGAAGTACGTGATTTTCTGGCGAAAGAGATCGCGGCGCATTTCGCAAATATAAAAACGCTCGATCCGCCGCCGGATCGGGTCTTTAACGCATTGACGGTTGGTGAGTTTTCGTGGGGAAGCTACGCACGGGCACTTGCCGCTCAGGCTGATCTTGGCGGAAACCGGACGATCGCCGGAAAAGATAGCGCACGTGCTGTTGCCGAAATGGGCTTGATCGAATCACGTCAGGGCGGAAAGGCTTTTGCTCAGCTTTATTCAACGCTTGCCCTTCGTCATTACGGCACCGACCTTTCGAAAAATGCTGTCTGGCAAAGCATGAACGACAGCGAACGAAAAGAATGGCAATCGTTGCTCGATCCGGCGAGATTTTATGACGTAAAGAAACGAGCGGTAATTAACCTGCCCGAAAATTATTTAGGCGTCGCGGCACGTGTTGCGGCGATGAGTTTTCAGATGGGCGTACTAAAGGACCGCGCATTTCTTGATTCGGTCGTTGAGCGGGCGGCCGAACAATTTACCAGCGGTGCGATCTATTCTGACGATAACCCTCCGACGGGTCGTTACGATCGGTATTCCCATGAGTACGCTCGCTTTTGCTGGGAAGCGGCCGATGTCGCGGGCCGCGAGGACATCAAGGAAAAGCTCAAACCATCGCTGAAACATCAAATGAAGGTCTGGTGGGATCTGGTCAATCCGGCTGGTTACGGTTATAACTGGGGACGAAGTCAGGGGCTCGTGAGCTATTTGGACACGCTCGAAATCGTCGGTTATCTTGGCGACAATCCGGAGTTTCGTCCGGCTCCGTTTACGGAACTCGCGGCTCTTTACAATCAAGCTTGGCGTTGGGTTAGAGCGGATTACAACGACGAAACGCACATGTTCAACGTGTTCGGTTACGGCCGCGGCAATTACTCATACATAAATCCGAAACGTGAATGGCAGCAAACCGGCACCGGTTTTGGCAAGATGATCTTGGCCCACAATTCCTTTGTTCGAGCGCTTGAACGCGAAAAGATAGCCTCGTTCCCGGCCGCACCGACGCTTCCGAATGTGGCTCGGTTCGAGCTTTTCGAAAAAAGGACCGACAAACAGTTGGGCGTATGGTTCGTCCGACAAGGCAAGCTGCAGTTTGCGTTACCTGTTACCGTCGGAACAAAGCCCGGGATTGCCGATTATCTTCCCGCTCCGCATGGCCTAGCAGGTTTCTCGGCACCGGTCGAAGAAGTCTATCCCTCGTTCATTCCATTCATTACGCTCGCTGACGGGAGGACATATTCAGCGTCTGACGGCTCAGACGTGGTGGTCGCAGGATCTGATCGAATGTCGCTCAAAACAGTGAATAATAAATGGGCGCTTATTGGCAGCAGATCCGGCGAGCGATTTGAGAATGGTCTAAGGAGTGTGGTCGAATGGAAACTGATCGGCGATCGTCTAAGTCGAAGCGAAACGATCACCGCAAATGTCGATGTCGAGATCAAGACGTGGAAATTCGCTCTTCCCTCGACCGCGACAATCGCCAAGGAAAATGGTAGAGGCAACTACCTTCTTACCGGTCGGGAAGGTACGATAAGTGCTACTTTCAAACCATTTTCCGGGACGTCGTTCTCGCTTCTTGCAGCAGGCGAGGGCCGACTTGGCAAGGGAGTTTTGGGTGCTATACCCATTCATATTGTGGCCGAGGCGGCCAACTTACAATTAAGGAAAGGCGAAAGTCTTACGTGGGAAGTATCGTTGGAACTATTGAAATAACAGGGGTTTATGATTAGCGAAGAAATTAGTACAACTGCATTGGTAACTGATTGGACAAAGATCACCATTGAAACTCCGGGTCCAGGAATCAAGCGGCAAATGGTCGTTGGACAAAATATGATGATGTGTCGGTTCACCTTTGAGCCGTTCCTCATCACGCCGGAACACACACATCCGCACGAGCAAATGACATTGGTAATTAAGGGTAAGGTTAAATTCACTATCGAAGGCGAGGTCCAGATATTGTCGCCCGGCGACGTGCTCCATTTTCCGCCGCACAATCGTCACGGTGCGACGATGCTTGATGAAGAAGTGGTCCTAATTGACATATTTTCGCCGATCCGGGAAGAGTTTCTTTCGTAATAGAGGCAGAGTTCAGATCGCTTCGAAAGGTTCGATAAGGTAAAGATCGCGTCCGGCCCGTTCTACGATCAAGGTGTCAGCATCTTCTTGATAGGCGGAAATATCGAAGCGGTTTGGGTCCAGGTAATTAAGATTTACGCGTCGGCACGTGTCCTCAGTCACGTTCGATGCAAGAGTTATTTGATAATTCGGATCGCCGTTAGATCGGCCTGCATACGAAACATGTGCGAGATGGGCCGCGACGCATAGATTGGCTTGGAGGTCAGTTGACGCGGCAACCATATCTTTGATCTTTTCGATCGGTGCATAACCGCCAAAGCGTTCGATCGCCTCGCCGTGTGTTGCCGAAATACAGTTTAGTTTTGGAGCGAAGATAATCAGCTCGCCGCCTTCCTCGATGATGGCGCCGAGCCGATAACTGGCCTTACCGCCGACCCATAGATCTTTGTAATGTTCGTCGAGTAACGCGACGACCCGCTTGTATTTTCGGCCAGTGTATTTGATGTGAATCGATTTGCTGATCTCGGCGGCTTTGCGTAGCGAAGTGCGAAAGTCGCCGGCGAAAAGAGCATGTGTACAAAGGCTATCGACATCGGTCCGACTGCAAACAGAAGTGAACGCGATGGTTTCGGCACTGATGTGGTCTGCCGCCGCTTCGATCAAATGACGGGTCGGTGCCTCGACCCGCCCGATGATGTTTTCGATGGTTGCAAGAGCGGCCAGCCAATGTGTTTTATGCGTGAGCTCGGGACCAGAGACTCCTGGAAAGAAGTACTTTGCACCACCGGCAAATCCGGCAACTTCGTGCGGTACCGTTGCTCCGAAGATAAGCACCAGATCGTAAACATCGGGTGCAAGTAAGCGATTGATCGTTAGTTGGATCGGTTCATTGAAAAGCCCGCCGGTGATCTCGTTGACCTTTTCCACCGAGAGTTCGCCGATGAGGACAAGCTCTGCCGGATCGTCCCAGCGGTGATCGAAAATGGTGCCGGAAAAGTGTTTCGGCCGTCCTATCTTCGCGAGCTTTTCATCGTCGCTCATTGGTGCATGCGTTCCCTGTGCAACGAGCGCGTCAAAGATCGTAACGTTTTTAGAACGAAGGACGTCGGCGGCAAATGGAAATAGAATATGTGTATTGTCGTCGCGAGTATCGTCTGGAATTATCGCAAGAATGCGAGATTCCGCGGTAACGTCTGAAAGTGCACTAGCGACGATCTGCCGAAGTTCTTGATCGGTCAGTGCGGCATGCGGCGAGCCGTTTCCGTAAAGTTTTTGGGGTGATCCGTTAGTCAGAATTTAACGCTCCATAGATAAGTATCGCTCAATTTCAAGAAATTGTGAGAACTCTCGTTTCAAACTTTTTTTCTGGCGTCATCCTTTTTTTCGCGACGTGGATTCCGATGCTGGCCCAAGCACCCGCAACGATCGTTCTCGATGGAAAGATTCTACTTGCAAACCGAACATCGATTGATCCGGCGATCAAAGCGGCGATCCGGGAAATTCGAGAAAAAGCCGATAAGTTGGTCAAGGCGAAGCGGACCTATTCAGTGACCAATAAGTCTCAGAACCCACCGAGCGGAGATAAGCATGACTACATGAGCCAAGGTCCTTATTGGTGGCCAGATCCTGCGAAGCCAAACGGACTTCCCTACATTCGTCGGGACGGCGAGCGAAACCCTGAGCTTTTGAAGATCTCCGATTCAACCGAACTGGGGGAAATGATGAGCGATTCCGAAACGCTTTCGCTTGCCTATTATTTCAGTCGCGACGAGAAATATGCAGAGCTTGCCGCGTCCGTTGTCCGCACCTGGTTTCTCGATCTGAAAACGGGTCAGAATCCGAATCTAAACTTCGGCCAAGGCATCCCGGGAATCAGTTCCGGCCGCGGAATTGGTCTGATCGAAACGCGCGGACTATATCGCGTGATCGATGCAACGACGCTCTTAAGTGGAAGTTTGTTCTGGTCCAAATCGGATCGCGACGGATTAAAGAAGTGGTTCGCTGACTTTCTCAAATGGATGATCGAAAGCCCTATAGGGAAAGACGAAGCAGCCCAGCGAAACAATCACGGCACGTATTATGACGTTCAGGTGATCTCTTACGCGATCTTTGCCGAGCGACGCGATATTGCGTTAAGGCAGATAGATATTTCGAAAGCTCGCATCAGATCGCAGATAGAAACCGACGGCAGCCAACCGCATGAACTCGCTCGAACCCTCAGTTGGGGCTACACGAACATGAATCTCTTTGGATTTTTCACTATCGCTCGGCTTGCTGAAACCGTCGGCGTCGATCTTTGGAAATACGAAAGCCCTGATAACCGCGGGATACGGAAAGCGTTCACTTGGCTTCTTCCATTCATTCGCAACGAGAAAGAGTGGACTTACAAACAGATCAAAGCACGCGAATTTGGCGTGTCCACGGCCTTGCTCAAAATTGCCGGACGAAAGTATAACGAACCTGAATATCAAAGATTCGCCGACAAACTGAGCAAAGATCGAGACACCAATATTGCAGAAATTCTTGGATACTAAAACAAATATATGTTTCACAAAACTTATTACGCAACCAGCCCGCGGGCACTTGACGGAGCAACGAACGAAGACATTCGCGAGCAATACTTGATCAACGATCTTTTTGCCGAGGGCGAAGTTCGTCTCAACTATCTTCACTACGAAAGATTCGTTATTGGCGGAGCGGCACCTACCTCGTCGCCCGTTTCATTACCGGTTCAGACCGAGCCGGAATCGGCGCAAGGTAAACCATTTCTCGAGCGCCGCGAGATCGGAATTGTAAATGTCGGCTCGACAGGCGGAATTGTGACGGCCGATGGCGATCCGTTTGAACTAAGGCCTAAGGACGCACTCTACGTGCCGATGGGAACTGAGAGCGTTACCTTTGAGTCAAACGACACGAAAGACCCGACGCGATTCTATCTTGCCTCGACACCCGCTCACGCTCGGTTCGAGGTACAACATATCTCGATCGATCAGGCAGTCGCAAAAGAACTTGGATCGAGCGACAACGCGAACGAACGTACCGTTTATCAATACGTCGTTCCCGCAGTCTGCAAATCGTCGCAGCTCTTGCTTGGCTTGACAGCGATGAAGCACGGCAGCGTTTGGAACACGTGTCCGCCGCACCTGCACGATCGGCGTTCCGAGGTCTATTTCTATTTCGACCTGAAAGAAGGCCAGCGGCTCATGCACTTTATGGGACAGCCCGAAAACCTTCGCCACATGGTGATGGAAAACGACCAGTCGGTCGTCTCGCCGCCGTGGTCGATCCACATGGGCGTCGGCACGACGAACTACGACTTCATCTGGGCGATGGGCGGCGAAAATCTTGATTACACGGATATGAATGTGCTGGACATCTGCCAGCTACGATAAGAGATCAATGAAAATACTAATCCTAAGCGTCCTAACGATCGCTTGCTTGAACGCGTCATTTGTATTCGCACAAGAACCGGATATTTTCAAACGAAAAGCGATCGAATCACGAATGCTTTCGGTCGCGAAATGGCAGTTAGACAATCCGAAGCATGACTTGTTCAAATGGACGAATGGCGCATTCTACGCGGGTGTTTTTTCGGCGTGGGAAACGACGAAGTCGAATGAGATGTGGGACGCGATGGTTGAGATGGGCGAGACGAATAAATGGGGGCCGGGCAAGCGTTTCGATCACGCCGACGATATCGTGATCAACCAAACATATCTCGATATGTATCGCATCACCAAGGACAAAAAAATGCTCCAGCCGACGATAGATGTCGTTGAGAAGATAAAAGCCGAAGGTGCGAAAGGCCAAGAGATTCAGCAACACGGCATCATCTGGTGGTGGTGCGATGCCCTATTTATGGCTCCGCCGACTCTCGCCAAGCTGGCCGCGATCACGGGAGACATAAGGTATCTGGAGCTTAACGACCAATATTTTCAGCAAACATTCGATCGTCTTTACGACAAAGAAGAACGCCTCTACGCACGCGATGCGTCATTCTTAACAAATGAGAAAGGCGAGGGCAAGCGCGAGGCGAATGGTAAGAAGATATTCTGGAGCCGCGGTAATGGTTGGGTCGTTGGCGGGCTTGTCCGGCTGCTCGAAGAGTTGCCGAAGAACAACCCGAAACGCGGGTTCTATCTCAAGCAATACAAGGAAATAATGGATCGCGTCGTTGACCTACAGCAACCCGACGGCCTGTGGCGATCGAGCCTGCTCGATCCCGAAGCGTATCCGGGCGGCGAAAGTAGCGGTTCCGGTTTTTACACTTACGCGATGGCATGGGGAATCAATAACAAGGTACTAGACAAGAAAAAGTTTCTGCCGGCCGTGAAAAACGCATGGATCGGAGTAAACACGCTCGTGCATCCGGACGGAAAGGTCGGCTGGACCCAGCCTATTGGTGCTGACCCGCGTCGCGATTTTAACGCCGATAGTTGGGAAGTTTTCGGCGCAGGGGCATACCTACTGGCTGGATCAGAGGTTATAAAGCTGAAACTTTAGGTTGTTTACGGACGGTGAGATTTTGACCTACACCGATCAACCCTTTTTCGTCTTCGTCGACGCTAACTCCACCGAGTGAATCGGAAGAACTAGAGAAAAAAGAGCCCCTTGCGTGACGTTTTCGACGGTCAGTAACGCATCGTGCTGGGCGGCGATCTTATGCGCTATCGAAAGCCCAAGACCGACTCCATTTTCTTTGGTTGTGAAGAACGGATCAAAGATCTTCGAGAAGTATTCTTTGTCAATGCCAGGTCCTGAGTCCCCAACCGCGATCACGCACTTGCCGTCTCGCTCAATCGTTCGAAAAGTTAATGTTTTGACTGTCCCGTTTGAGTTGTCCATCGCCTGCATTCCGTTGATCGCCAGGTTCAAAATAATCTGCTTTATCTTTTCGGGATCAATCAGGACGCTTGGAATGTCCTTTTGTAGATTTTTAACAACCGTGACGGACTGAGATACGGCTTGATTCTCAATTAGCGCGGTCACTGACTGGACAACATCGTTTGGGTCGCTGAATGCTTTCGAGGGCTTGGCGGGTTTGGCAAACCGCAAGAACTCTCCAACCAACCGGTCCAATCTGTCGATCTCTTTTCGCGCGAGATCTGCAAACTCCGTGCGGGGGCTATCGGGACCTAACTCGTCCTCGAGTATTTCGATCGCACCTTTTATCGAGGCGAGAGGGTTGCGGACCTCATGAACGATGCCCGCAGAAAGCTCCCCGAGTGATGCCAGCTTTTCAGCTTGCAGTAGCTGCTGGAACGTCGCCTGCAACTCTTCATAGGCCTGGCGTTTTTGTTCGGCATTCTTCTCAGCTCGCTCACGTGCCTTACGAAGTCTGTCCCCAAGCGCACCCATAATCCCGCCAACGAGATTGAAGATGACTATCTCAGCATATTGATTTATCGAATAATCAAAATGGCCCTCTTGCCAATGGAGAAAAACATGGTGTGAATAGATGACCGTTGTGAAAATAGATGCTGCCAGCCCGCCCCGGAGTCCAAATAGCAAAGCCGCCGTTATGATCGGTACGTAATAGAGACGTTGGTAGATCTCGTGCCAAACGATCTGGTCCGTCGGTGTCAGAAAATGCAGGACCGTAACAAGAATGATCGTGGCGGCGATAGCGATCCAGACGTACAGCCGATTTCGGGAAGAGACAATGTTGAACGATTCAGTATCCATTGTGCGGAGACCTAAGTCTCGGATTCGATCTATTCCAAGCCGTACTTTTGCATCCGGTAAATAAGGGCGCTTCGAGTAATGCCCAGAAACCGTGACGTCTGGGACTGATTGCCGTCATGCCTCTTGAGTGAGATACGAATGATCTCACATTCCATATCGTCGAGATTTATTGGGTCTGAAGGCAGAGAAAACCAGAGGCGCCCGTTGAGAGGCGATGGGGCTTTTACCGCTGTTGGCACGTCATCGAGAGTCAGAGCATCGCCATCGGAAAGGACCACCATCCGCTCGATCAAATTTTCAAGCTCGCGCACGTTGCCCATCCACGGATAATCGAAAAAGATCTTGAACACCTCGCGCGTAAGTTTAGGTGGCTTGATCCCGTGTTTTGACGCGGTTCTGGTGACAAAGAATTCGGTCAGAATTGGTATATCTTCTCGTCGCTCGCGGAGCGGAGGGATAATGATAGGCACTACGGAAAGACGATAGTAAAGATCCTCTCGAAATGTGCTTTCTTTTATCAGTTCAGGCAGATTCTCGTTAGTCGCGGCGATGATCCGAACGTCGATCTTGCGTGGGCTATTTTCGCCCAGACGTGTCACCTCTTGTTCCTGAAGAACCCGCAACAGCCTTGTTTGGGACCCGAGCGGCATCGCGCTGATCTCGTCAAGAAACAAGGTTCCGCTATTCGCCTCTTCAAATTTCCCCTTGGACTCCTGGGCCGCACCCGTAAACGCGCCCTTTTTGTACCCAAATAGCTCTGCCTCGATCAGCGTTTCAGGTATTGCGGCACAGTTGATTGTGACGAACGGACGCTCGCGTCGCGATCCTGAAAAATGAATTCCCTTCGCAATTAGCTCCTTCCCCGTACCCGATTCGCCTTCGATCAATACGGTTACGTTGGTTTTTGAAACACGATCGACAAGATCGTAAACGGCGAGCATCTTCTCAGATTTTCCAATAACATTCTCGATCTGAAAATCTTCATGGACTTGGCGCCTAAGCCGTCGATTTTCCGCGAGGACGGTCCCATACTTCAGAGCCTTCTCGATCGTGAGCAGAAGTTCCGGACGATTAAAAGGTTTGGTTATAAAATCAAAAGCCCCACCGCGCATCGCTTCAACGGCAATTTCGACATCGCCGAAGGCCGTGATAACAATTATCGGTACCACGCTGTTGATCGCCGTCGCCTGACTAACGAGTTGTGAGCCACTCATCTTTGGCATTCGCCAATCTGTGATCAAACAGTCGAATTCTTCACTTGAGAATTTATCCAGTGCTTCCCTGCCGTCACTCTTACTTACAACTTTGAAACCAGCCTCAATCAGCTGGAATTCAAGCACACGCCGCAGCGAATCATCGTCATCGACGAGGAGAATTCTCGCGTGGTGTTTTGATACCGATGGGCTCATTTAATCTCAAAAGTGAGCGTTGTCCATTTAGATTCGTAGTTCAGATCAGGGTCGTCGAGTTTGGTCATATTGATAAACTTCACATACCACTTGCCTGAGCCATCAAGCTTCAACTTCACGATGCCTTTCGCGTCGCTTCTGAGTTCGGACGATGTCTTTATTTTACCGCCTTCTTCACGGCCGGCCAGAACAACTTGTCCGTTGAGCGGTTTCCCGTCTTTCAAACACAATATCTCGATCGAGTCGCCCTTTTTCAATTTGTACGGATTCTGCTGCGGGACGAGTTCGACGGGATAGCCAAGGATCGTTTTGTAATCGTCGGTTTGATTTTTGCCAACCTGCAGAATTGCTTTAACATGCTTGGCATAACGCTCTTTTGCGTCCTTTTCGAGTTCGCCGGTCTTGCGGCGTTCTTCTAGCGTGTCAGGCAAGCCGTCTTCGCGAAGATACTCGTTAAAATCCGCAGCTTTTAGAGCGATCTCGCGCGTTTTGGTTGAGAGCCCGACGACGTAAGTTCCCGCCGCTCCTGTTGTCAGGTTTAGAAAGGCCGTCGTTTCGTCTTTGGTAAGATCGGCTTCCTGCGGATGCGTGCGTTTTCCACCCGAAACGACGCTCACGTCGTTCAGCCGGGCAAATGTAACCGCTCCCTCGCTCGTCAGAAACGTTCCGTTCATCACGTTGACGGTAAATTTCGAGTTCGGCTTCAGAAAAAAGCTGTCCGTTTTTAGAAACAGATCGTGCGCAAAGATCGACGCGACTAGCAACAACGATAAAATACCTGTAAAGATTGTTTGTTTTTTCATTTGGATTGTCCTCGATTCCTAGCCACGGAGTGGTCGAATGTTTTGCGGTACCTGTTTTACCTTAGCCACGGCCTTCAGGCCGACACCAAAATTCAAAACCACTCCGTAAACAGTTTGCCTAAGCTAAAACAGAAATCAAATCTCTACCGCTCGCGGTTTTACCTGTGCTACAGTTTCAAATTCCTCAAACGTAGAGCGTTGACTATAACTGATACCGAGCTAAACGTCATCGCGGCACTTGCGATCATCGGACTTAACAACAAACCAAAAACCGGAAACAGAACGCCCGCTGCGATCGGTACGCCAACGAGGTTGTAAATGAATGCGAAGAACAAGTTCTGACGGATATTCTTCATCGTCGCTTCGCTTAGTTTCTTCGCGCGCAGGATTCCGCGAAGGTCCCCTTTTAAAAGCGTAATGTCGGCGCTTTCCATTGCTACGTCAGTTCCGGTTCCCATCGCGATCCCGACCTGAGCCTGAGCGAGGGCCGGGGCGTCGTTTACGCCGTCGCCGGCCATGGCGACGATCTTGCCCTGCGACTGTAACTCTTTGATCTTTTCCGCCTTTTGTTCGGGCAGAACGTCGGCGAAGACTTTGTCGATGCCGAGCTTTTTGGCGACCGCGTCGGCTGTGATCGCGTTGTCGCCGGTCATCATTACGACTTCGATCTTCTGCCGGTGCAATTCGTCAATCGCATCTTTTGCAGACTCTTTGACCGTGTCAGCGACGCCGACCAGCCCGGCGGATTTCCCGTCAACGGCGACGAACATTACTGTTTGCCCTTCGGCTCGAAGCCCGTCGGCTTTTCCGTCCGCCGGGAAATTAATGTTGTTTTCCGTCATCAGTTTCGCATTGCCGAGCAGAATCCTTTTTCCATCGATCGATCCCGTGATCCCTTTACCTGTGACGGATTCAAAATCTTCTACCTTTGCCAGTTCGACGCTCTTCTCT
>JBGTKQ010000145.1:0-13895 GCA_041744555.1 Pyrinomonadaceae bacterium | reverse complement strand
ATCAGTGTGTCGGCAACCTCGCCGCATACCGTTGAACTGATAGTTCGCACCCACAATTTTCGACCGGCCATCCAGACCTTCATCTTTGCAAGCACGAACGAATTAACAAATTCTCCTGCCCAAAATCCGAATAACGATGCTGCAGCGATTCGCGGCGTCTGGCCAAAGATCAAATCGATCGCTTGGATCTGCTCGGGCGACATCGTCCGTGAGATCGGCAGATTCAAAACTATCGTTGACATGAGCGCAGCGAAGATCAAGGCTGCAAATCCGGCCCAGATAACACGCCGCGAACGCGCGTAGCCATAAACCTCGGTCAGAATATCGCCGAACAAATAACTGATCGGAAAGAACAGCACACCGGCACCGTAGATATATTCGCCATAAAAAGGCAGATTCACGGTCGAGACCTTGTGAACGCCGATCAGATTTGAGCAAAGCAAAACCGCAACAAATGCGGCCATCACAAGGTCGTAATATTTATATTGTCGGGTGGCCATCGGCAGAATTGTAGCAAATTCGTGAAGGCGCAAAAAACGGAGGACGCCGTAACATGGACGCCCTCCGAATAAAGGAGAAATCTAACTTTGTTCCGAAAGTTTACGCGATCTCTGCAACGTGTTTCGTAAGACGCGATTTGTATCTCGCCGCGGTGTTGCGGTGTATCAGGCCTTTATTTACGGCCTTATCTATCACCGAAACCGTCGGGTTCAGTAATTCACCGCTTACCGTTTTGTCGCTACCTGCGATCGCGGCCCGCAATTTCTTGATCTGCGTGCGAAGCTTGCTTCGATTACTTCTGTTAATTTCGTTGCGGCGGGCATTCTGCCGGATCCGCTTTTCGGCTGATTTATGATTTGCCATCTATCGTTTCCTAATTTAATAGTAAAAAGTGCTCTAATCGGAGCAAACTTAGGATTCTAACCACTCACCGGCCCCAAGTCAAGCCATCACTGCCCCTCAACGCGAAGTGCAAAAGTGTGCATCAGATCGACGATGAGAACGAAGATCGGTGGATAGATCAAAAACTCCAGATTAAGTGCCTGTGCGATATTCTGCACTTTCGGGATGAACGAAACCTCGGAATATTGCCCGATCACGAGCCCAAGTGCGAAACTCACTATCAATCCGCTCACCAAAAATCCGCCTGCAAGCATCCGCGAATGCGGCTTTGCGACAATTTCGCGATCGTCCAGGATCGATTCGTGTATCTCGTCGTCGTAATATGTGTAACGTGCGAGCCCTTCCCGAATCCTTCCTACAAGATGTATCACGCCCACCAGGAAAAGCGTCAGAACGACAATTTTTACAATTATCGGTGCATCGGTGAAAAAATGAGGCTTCAAAACGGCGACCATCAGCGTTGAAAGAAATAACGCCACCGTCGGGAAAATTATCTTTTGCAACGCCATCGATTCGCGGCGTTCGTCGGCGATCATCCGGTCGATTATTTCATTGTACCGATGTTCGTAAACGAGTTGTCGCCAACGACGTGCGTGGCTGTTGCTGGTCGCAAATACCGAATCACCGGATGCTATTCCATTGAACTGAGCCTTAAGAAGCGACTGGTCAAACTTTGCACGTTCTTTGGGATCGCCAAGAATTTCATACGCTTCGGCGATCGCGGCAAATGCTCGGGCGGTTTCTTCGGAACCGTTGTTCTTATCGGGGTGAAGCTTGCGCGCTAATTTGCGGTAGGCCGATTTGATCTCGGTCCGTGAGGCCTTTGGCGATACTTTGAGAGTTTCGTAGTAATTGACCATCTACCCGGATTTCGATGATGGAGAGATAATTTCGATTAGCGCGAATGCTCAACCAAAACCCTCCGATTGTATCATAAAGTAAATGAGCTATTACCTGCCTTTCAATCAAGTCCGTCCAACTGTAAGCCGACCGGATTTGCACCGGAAGACTTCACCGCGTCGACGACCCGAGCAACGCTACCGTAATCCAAACTTTTCGGAGCTTTGATAAAGACTGTCTTTTCTATTACTGGATTTCCGTTGGCCTTGGGATCTGACGCGAAGGCTCGATTTATCGTGCGCTGCAAAAATATCTCCTTTAGACGCGTGACAATTGCATCTGGTTCGTCGATCGTAGCCGAGAAAGTACCTGTGTTTAGGCCGAGCTTTCGCTCGTGATCGACCGTTACAACCAACGCGAGCGGCGAAGTTTGGGCGCCGTCGTTGATTGGCTCACGTGGAGCCTTTGCTTCGACCTGTGTCGGCTTTATTGGCGTGATGATCATAAAAATGATCAAAAGAACGAGCAGGACGTCTATCAGTGGTGTGACGTTAATTTCCGGTCGATTCATCGGCGTTCCTCCTAAATTCGGTGTCCTAAGGTTAGACACCGATCTCGGCAGAAAGTTCCGAAAGGCCCATTGATGCAAGCAAAGCCTTTGCCTTTAACAGTGATTCGTCGTATTCGCCGTCAGGATCGCTGTCGATCACGATCCCGCCGCCGACGTTGAACGTAGCGATTCCGTCACGATAAACCATCGTTCTGATCGCTACGCTGGTATCGATTCCCGGTTCAAGCCCGTTAAATCCATTTTGGGGAATGTGATAACCGATAGCTCCCATTGAGAGCCCGCGTTTGTCCGGTTCGATCTTGTCGATGATCTGCATTGTCCGTAACTTTGGAGCTCCCGTTATCGAACCGCACGGGAAAAGCGATCTTAGAATATCGCTTGGCTTTACGTCATCACGAAGATCGCCGCTGACGGTCGAGACTAGATGAAAAAGCGTCGGATGTTCCTCGATCTCGCAAAGTTTTTCGACCGTTACTGAACCAAATTCGCAAACTCGGCCTAGATCATTCCGCAATAGATCGACGATCATCGTATTTTCGGCGCGGTCTTTTGAACTAGTGATCAGCTCACGCCTAAGCTCTTCATCTTCCACTACATTTGTTCCTCGGCGGCGTGTTCCTTTTATTGGCGAAGCCGTGATGCAACGTGATCCGTTTGATCCGGAAACGCTAAAGAATCGCTCAGGCGAGGCAGATACGACAGTCGAGTTTAGGCGTTTGAACAGCGCCGCGAACGGTGCCGGATGATCTCGGCGTAAACGCAAGAAGATGTCCTCCGGACGAGTTTCAGTCGGGAGTTCACAGGTTAATTTTTGAGTGAGGTTCGTTTGGTATGTATCACCGTTCCGGATCGATTCCTGGATCGTTCCGACAGCGTTGATGTATTCCGTTCGAGTGAAGTTCGACCGTACCCGACCGACCTTAAACAACCGCCGTTCCGAAAATTGGACATTTCGGAGCAAGGCTTCGACCTTTGGAAACTTAGCGTTATTGCCCGTCAAAAATGTCTCGCCGCTCGAATAATCGTGTACAACCAAACAATCAAATGAAGCGTAAAAGAGATCGGGTTCATCGGTCGCGTTGTCTTCTCCGATATTCCTCGGCTTTCGTGCAAGATCATACGAGAGTGTAAAGAAGCCCGCACAATAAGGCGTCGCGAAGCTCTGGTCTAACTGATGCAAAACATCTCCACCGTTTGCGGTTACTTCGATAATGTCGGTTGGCCCAACTCCGGCGATCATCAAATGCGAACCCAAATGCCCGACGCCGCAGCTGTCGAGAATACAAACCTGCTCGGTCTTTGCCAGCCCGAGAAGTGCATTTATCAGTTCATTTGAATCGATATCTAGTACACGCACGCCCTGATGTTATCATGCGACCAATTGAGCTCGGCAGTCGAAAATTAGCCAACTTCCGGCTGGTAATTCGCTGCTTCGCTGACAGTTTCCAAAATTCCGCCTTTTCGCGTAAGATGTTGCAGAATTTAACCTTCGTCGGTCTCGATCAAATATGACTTCAAACCCTGAAAATACGTACAAACTCATCCGCGGCCTCGGCCTGCTCGCAGCGATCTCCGTGATCATCGGAAACGTGATCGGCACCGGTGTTTTCTTTAAGGCTCGAGTGATGACGTGTCAGCTTGGAACAGGCGGATGGGTGATAGTCGCGTGGATCGCGGCAGGCTTGCTCGCTCTCGCCGGTTCGCTTACGTATGCAGAGTTGACTGCGATGAAGCCGAAAGCAAGCGCGGAATACGTTTTGCTTCGTGACACCTATGGTCGTGCATCGAGCTTTCTATACGGATGGATGCAGATGCTGATCGCGAAGACCGGGTCGATGGCCGCGCTGGCAGTTGCCTTTGCGATAGCCTTGAACAGCTATTTCGATGAAAAGTTGGGTAGTGCGTTGATCTCAATTCCGTTCGGTGAATCAGTTTTTGAAATAACCACCCTACAAATAATCGCTATCATGGCGATCATAATTTTCACAACGCTCAACAGTGCTTCCGTTGCAGTTAGCGGAAAGATCGCGACGATCCTAACTTTCGTAAAGATCGCACTCGTGGTTATGGTGGGGTTTGGAGCATTTCTGTTCGTTTCGGGCGGCGGCGGGTTTGGAAATTTCGGCCTCGAATCGGCCGGTGCTCAGTGTCTGGATGTTGCCGAATCGCAACGCTATGGCGGTGCGAATTATTCGTTCCTTGCTGGCTTTGCGGCGGCGATGCTTGGTGCACTTTGGGGTTATGACGGTTGGAACCAGCTTACGTTCGTCGCCGGCGAAGTAAAGGATCCGAACAAGAATATTCCGATCGCTATAATTGGAAGCACGATCCTGATCATGGTCCTTTACGTGTTCGTTCACATCGCATATTTTTACGTCCTCGATCCGACCGCGATCGCTTCGGTCAATAAAGACATTGCCGTGGCGAATGTGATCGTGGAACGATTCTTTGCCGGCGATGTGGTCAATTTGTTAACCGGTGTCGCCGTCGCGATATTTACGATCGGACTCATGATCTCGTCTCTAGGTTCGCTTCATACATCAAT
This sequence comes from Pyrinomonadaceae bacterium, assembly GCA_041744555.1. Taxonomy (GTDB): domain Bacteria; phylum Acidobacteriota; class Blastocatellia; order Pyrinomonadales; family Pyrinomonadaceae; genus OLB17. The sequence continues at coordinate 9,036 of JBGTKQ010000145.1, read as the reverse complement.
ACTCGCCGGTGCTCGCGTGCCTTACGCGATGGCAAAAGACAAACTTTTCTTTTCGCGATTCAGCACGCTTTCGATAAACGGAATACCGATCTGGTCGCTCGTGCTCCAGGGCGTGTGGGCGATCTTACTGATCCTCTCGGATTCTGTCTGGCGACTTTACGACAAGGACAATGCATTGTTCGACATGCTGACGAATTACGTGGTCTTTGGCTCATTTATCTTTTACGGCTTGATCACATCGACAGTGTTTATTTTCAGAAAACGACAGCCGAATGCACATCGTCCGTACCGGACATTTGGTTATCCGATAGTGCCGGTCATTTTCCTGCTTGTTACGGCTTGGCTGCTTCTCCAAACCCTTTACGATAGTCCGACCAATTCGCTGGTCGGCATCGGGCTGATATTGCTCGGACTTCCGGTCTATTACTATTTCCATCGCCAAACACCGGCTGATTTTGTTCCGTTCGATGAAGAAGAGAATGATGAACGACAGGCGTAGCGGTCGGGAAAGGCGAACCCTTTCCCGTAACGCTGTAAAATTAGAGATGGCGTGGGAAGGCATGTCCGGCAGACGCAACGGAACGGTTAGTGACCTCAGCGAAGCTGGCTGTTTCGTACTCTCCGGGGGCGACGTTTCAGATGGCGAGACGGTTCGTCTTTTTCTCCCGCTTGCCGACGGAATGAAGATAGAATTTGCAGGTACGGTCGCAAATCATGTCTTTGAGGTCGGCTTTGCCGTACGCTTTCGAAACCTGACACAGGCCCAAAAGAACATTATTTTTAATCTGATCGCGTTCCCGCTTCCGCAATAACCGGACCCGATTAGGGCTGTGCTAAAATCCGCATTGTGACGGTCTCACTCGAAACCAAGATAACCGAACTGTATAGGTCGAAAGCAGGAAACCTTTCCGTTGCTATCGCTCGAAAACTATCTATCGCCGTCGCCGGTTATTCCGGAAAGACTGACCCGGACGACGCAAACGTTGAAGACCTGCTTTCATATTATCCCGCTCGGTATGAAGACCGCTCGAACCTGATCCAGATCGACCAGCTTTACGATGGGCTGGAAGCTTCGGTCGAACTTTATGTCCGAGTTGCCGGTGCGATCCAGGTCGGTAAACACCGCGGGCCGAAACAACCGCCACTCTTTATTTTCGAGATCAGCGGCGGCGACCGCGAAAGAACACGCAAACCGGTCGTCGTAATGTGGTTCATATCGGGTCGGAATGCAAAACCGATAATCGAATATTACTCAAAGCGATTCACTCGCGGCGTCCGCGTTATTGCACACGGGAAATGGGAATGGGACGGACGCCGAAACACCTTTCTCCTAAAAGTGCAGAAACCGGAACTGCTCGAGTTGCTGCCTCCTGAAGGTGATCCCGAATCGTTCGGTTTGCTAAAGGAAGATTCGAAACAGATCGATAACGTTCCGGTCGAGGTACTGTCAGAAGCAGACGAGATCATCGAAGATCGCGAAACTCCGGAATTCTCAACGATTCACACTGCGCGTCGCGTCCCTGTATATCGGAAACTCGGTCCATTTCAAACCAAACGATTGCGTGAGATCGTGTTCGATATTCTCCAAAAACTGGATACCGCCTCGATCGTCGAGAACTTGCCGATTTCCGTCGTTCGAAACAATGATCTTGTAACGCGAGCGGAAGCGATCAGAGGGATTCATTTCCCTTCTGAAGACGCTCGTATACTCGATTACGAAATGTTTCGCAGCTCCGCCCAAAAGCGTTTGATCTTTGAAGAATTCTTCTGGCTTTCATTCGCTCTTCAACTTGTTCGCGGGGAACGGCAAAAAGAACCGAAAGGCGCGGTGATCGAGATCAATGGTTTTGTCAAAAATCGGATCGCTGAATTGCTCCCGTTCAAACTCACAGAAGCTCAACGGCGAGTGGTTAAACAGATCTTCTCGGACATGCAATCCGACGCTCCAATGAATCGTTTGGTCCAAGGCGACGTCGGAAGCGGCAAAACCATTGTCGCGTTTATTGGGATGTTTGCCGCGATCGAGAATGGCTATCAGGTAGTCTTGATGGCTCCGACCGAGATCTTAGCAGAACAGCATTTCCGAACCGCAAAGCGATTTTTTGAAAGCTCTGGTTACAACGTCGTTTTGCTCACTGGCGGCCTCAAGGCTGCAGAAAAACGAAAGACCAAAGCGTCGATCGGTTCGGGCGAAGCTCACGTGATCGTTGGCACACACGCCGTTATTCAAGACGCTGTTGAATTCGATCAGCTCGGCCTTGCCGTTATCGATGAGCAGCATCGTTTCGGCGTTCTGCAGCGAGCAGCCTTGAAAAGGCTCGGCAAGAATCCCGACGTACTTGTGATGACCGCGACGCCTATCCCGCGTTCGCTGGCGATGACGGTTTACGGCGATCTCGACGTTTCGATCATCGACGAGCTACCGCCGGGCCGCACGCCGATCAAAACGGTCGTTGTCGGTGAAGATAAACGCAAAGGGGTTTATGCCGGCATCGAACGAGAATTGAAGCTCGGCCGGCAGGCTTATGTTGTGTATCCGCTGATCGAAGAATCCGAAAAACTGGATCTAAAGGCCGCGACCGAAATGTTCGAAGAACTCCGCGATGGCGTTTTCCCAAAGCGTCGTATTGGGCTGTTGCACGGGAAGATGAAGTCGGACGAAAAGGAACTGATCATGCGCACCTTCGTGGACGGCGAGCTGGATATTCTCGTTTCAACGACCGTGATCGAAGTCGGTGTTGACGTCGCGAACGCATCAACAATGGTGATCGAACACGCGGAGCGTTTCGGCCTTTCACAGCTCCATCAGCTTCGCGGGCGCGTTGGCCGCGGTGCCGAACAAAGCTACTGCGTTTTGCTTACGGGCGATAAGAAAACTGCGGTCGCGAAGGAACGTCTTGGGATAATGGAGGAGACGAACGACGGTTTTAAGATCGCTGAAAAAGACCTCGAACTCCGCGGCGAAGGCGAGATCCTTGGCACACGGCAATCAGGAATTCAGTTGTTCAAACTCGCAAATATCGTCCGCGACATTGAAATACTCGAAGTTGCCCGCAACGAAGCCGAACGTCTCTTGTTCAAGGAAACCCGCACGAAAGAAACGCTCGCTCTTATCAAACGCATCCGGGCCGATGCAAAATATCGGCTCGCTGGGATAGGATAGTAGTATGCGTGTGATCGGCGGGACATATGGCGGGCGGATCTTGAAAAGCCCTGCCGACAGCAAGACTCGTCCAACTTCCGACCGGCTTCGCGAAACACTTTTCAACATTCTTGTCCCGCAAATTACGGAAAACACACGGTTTCTCGATCTCTGCGCTGGAAGCGGTGCGATCGGAATTGAAGCAATTTCACGCGGTGCTGCTCATGTCACATTCGTCGATAAATCACGACGCTCGTGCGCCTTGATCGAGGAAAATCTTGACATCCTACAGGTGCCCGAAATGGAGACGGATGTTCAAGCACTTTCGGCAGAGAATTTCACGGGGCGAAAGCATTCCGTCGGCTGGGACCTCGTCTTTTTCGATCCGCCATACGACACCGATTATTCCGTGGTTCTACTTGAATTTGCGACGCCCGAAAGCACATTGTTAAACGAAAGCGGCGTTTTTATTGCCGAACATCGAACAAAGAATCCGCTTCCCGATCTTCTCGGCGAACTGCGACGATGGCGTGTACTGAAACAAGGCGAAACCTCGCTCAGTTTTTACGAACGAAGTTAACCTTTGGAGTTCCGGCTTCAACCGGCATTATGACCATCTTTGTCTGGTTGATCTTAGCGATAGTTTGGGGTACGACTTGGATCTTCATCAAGGTCGGGCTCGGCGATCTGCCACCGATCACTTTTGCCGCCGCAAGGTTTCTGCTGGCCGTTGTCATTCTGTTCCCGATCATCCGTATTCAGAAATTTCCGCTGCCCAGAACTGCCGCCGAATGGAAGCTTATCGCACTGACCGGCGTGCTTCAATTTTCGCTCAACTACAGCCTGGTGTTTTGGAGCGAGCAGTATATTTCGTCAGGCCTCGCAGCCGTGCTCCAAGCAACGATCACCGTTTTCGGCCTCGGCCTCGCGTGGATCTTTTTGCCCGATGAGCGGATCGCTAAAATAAAGGTTGCGGCAGTTGCCGTCGGGATAATTGGCGTCGCGGTAATTTTTCTAGATCAGCTTCGCATTGAAAGCGTGATGGCATTTGCCGGTTCGGTCGCGATCGTCGTTGGAGCCTATGCGGCAGCACAGGCCTCGATTCTTGTGAAGGCCAAAGCTGGTGCGATCCATCCCGCGAGCCTTGTGTTCTCGCAAATGCTCTGCGGACTACCATTGCTATTGATCTACGCTTTCGTCGCCGAAGGCAATCCGCTTTCGCATAACTGGTCTTGGACGGCCATCATCTGTGTTCTATATCTGACGATCGCCGGAACCATAGCCGCTTTTTGGCTTTACTATTGGCTATTGGCTAGAATCGAATCAACGAAAGCGATGATGATCTCGCTGGTTACGCCGTTGATCGCGGTCGTGATCGGCAATATTTTTCTGGGCGAAACGCTTCCGCCGCAAACGCTGGTCGGTGGGCTGTTGATCTTAGCAAGTATCGCGTTGATCGTCTTCCGAAAAAGATCTTTACCGCCGAGACGCGGAGACGCAGAGTCTGAGATTTAGGTAATTGCAGGGCACGAGTTTCACCACGTACAATTCATGACGAAGGTTTCTTCTCGGCGTCTCTGTGTCTCAGCGGTGAAATAATTCTATGCAATTTAAATTTACAACCTCTGGCGAATCGCACGGCCCGGCACTCGTCACAATTATCGAAGGCGTGCCTGCGGGTTTACCGATCGACAAGGCGGCGATCGACCATGAACTTTGGCGGCGTCAACAAGGTTACGGCCGCGGCGGGCGGATGAAGATCGAAACGGACACAGTGAAGATTCTGTCCGGCATTCGTCACGGTAAAACGCTCGGCTCGCCTATCACTCTGATGATCGAAAACAAGGATTTCGTTCATTGGACCGAGGTGATGTCTGCCGAAGAACTTTCTGAACAGCCAAAAAATCCGCGCGAAGTAAAACGTCCTCGACCCGGCCATGCCGATCTCGCCGGCGGCCAGAAATATCAAACTCGAGACCTCCGCGACATTCTTGAACGTGCATCGGCACGCGAGACTGCCGCTCGAGTTGCCGCCGGAGCTGTCGCCAAACAGCTTCTCGCGCAATTCGACATTCACATTCTGAGCCACGTAATTCGGCTGGGTGCGGTCACCGCGTCACCGATGTTGAAACCGTGGGACGAGATCGCCGCGATCCCCGACGATTCGCCGCTCAACTGTGCCGATAAACTTATGGAAGCCGAGATGATCGCTCATATCGACGAAGCGAAACAGAACGGCGACACGCTCGGCGGCATTTTCGAGGTCGTGGCAAAAGGAGTTCCCATCGGCCTTGGGTCACACACAAGTTGGGAAGACAAACTCGATGGCCGCATCGCCCGTGCGATCATGTCGATCCACGCGGTCAAAGCGGTTGAGATCGGCACCGGTGTAGCGAATGCCGGAAAACCGGGATCTGAGGTGCATGACGAGATATTCTCTGAAAAGGATCACGGCGAAGGGATGAAGGATGAAGCGGATTCTTCTGATTCATCCCTCATCCCTCATCCCTCATCGTTTCGATTTGTTCGCAAAACAAATCGTGCCGGCGGGCTCGAAGGCGGCATCACGAACGGCGAAGAACTTCGCGTCCGAGGCTATCTAAAACCTATTTCGACACTTCGCAAACCGCTCAATTCCGTCGATATTGATACTAAAGAAGAAAGCCCGGCCGCATTCGAACGCTCCGACATCACCGCAGTTCCCGCCGCAGGCGTGATCGGCGAATCGATGCTCGCCATCGTCATCGCCAACTCAGTGCGCGAAAAATTCGGCGGCGACTCGCTCGAAGAAATGCACCGAAACTTCGAAACCTACATCGCTAGCGTTAATGATTATTGAACGACCTAGAACCCGTAGCCTTTTTTGAGATTACTTAGACTCAGGCGGGAGACCGCGATCGAGACGGCGTCGATCTGGTCGTCATGTTTGCCGTTTGGGAAGCGGCAGATTTCATCGACGAAGTCTTGTATCCACGTGCCGCGGACGAGAAATACCTTCCCGGCTTATAGCCCGCTTTAGCGGGCTTAAATTGTCTGGCTTAAGCCGAAGAAAAAGGACGTTAAAACGCCCTTCAAATTCGGTGCTTCCATATATCCACGCCGTAAACGACGTGGCTAAATGCCGACTTCGTCGGAAAGACGGCTTCGCCGCCTAAACGAATCTAATTCTTCGGTCTTCGCCGTCAACGACTTGGGTAAATATTGACTCCGTTGGAGAAACGACTTAACCACCTGGGACAACGGAACCGAATTTATTCGATACGATAGCATCCCTTTTCTTATAGCTGTTCGCTTCGAACTGCTTTCCGCGTTTCGCGGCAATTAGCCACGTCCCTTTAGGGCGTGGTATCGTGTCCGTAAAAATTCGTAGGGCGTTTTAACGTCCCTTAATTGAATCAATGTCAGAAACCGTCTATTCAGAATCCCATTTCCATATCACTTGGCATACAAAGAACGATCTCCCGATGATCAATAGTCGGATCGAAAGCCCGCTTTATAAGTTCTTAGAGCACAAGATCATCGATACACCCGGAGCGATCCTGCACGCCATTGGCGGAATCGAAACCCACATTCACATCGCCACGAGCCTCGAACCGAGCATTCATGTTTCAGATTGGGTCGGTAAACTGAAGGGTGCTGCATCTTATTATATAAACCACGAGATCGAGCCAAAGGCTCTTCAATGGCAACGCGGCTATGGCATAGTGACGTTTGGAACGAAAGATCTGCCTTGGGTTGTTCGATACGTGCTGAATCAAAAGGAACACCACAAGAAAGGCTCGACCCACGAACGCCTCGAACGGTTTTCAGGCGATGATGGCTAAAGCCGGGGCGGAATAAAGGACGTTAAAACGCCCTTCGAATTCTTAGCGTCGATCTAACCACGCCGTTAACGACGTGGCTAATCGCCGACTTCGTCGGAAAGACGGCTTCGCCGCCTGAAGAAATTTGATCTTTTCGATCTTTGGATTGCCGACAGGAATTGCGGACACGATGGGATCGAGGGAACTGCCGGGATCGAAAAGATGGGAAAAATACGCGGGGCTGGCAGATAATCCGCAACTTCCAGCCCCATCTGCAACGATCTAGATAAACTCACAGTCTGTCTGCGACAGGCTTCCGATCCGGCTGCATCGTCTCCCGTCAACCGCACGCTTTATAACCCTTCGTCAACCTTCTTCAAACATCCTATACACCGAAAACGGCTCCCAAAACAATTTCAGCCCCAAACGGCAAAATGAGTGTATGATTTCGTTCACCGAGTGAGATCTATAGTTTAACGCGTGAGGTGATCGGTTTTATGGCTGCTACATTAATCATCCCGGACTTTATTGCTAAAGGCCGGCCACTAAGAGAAAACCTTGAATCGGCTTCGTTGGGATACGATCGACCATATAGTAAAGATATGAGCTTATCGTTGAAACTGAACAAAAATACCAATAAATTTCTGGAAATGGCTGTCAACGGCACCAATATCGAGACATTGAAGATCGAGTTTTCTGCAATGGAGAAAAAGGTGCTTAAGACTTTCGCGGTATATGAGCTTACCAACTCGATGATCAGCAGTTATTACATAAATGGCGGCCAAAGCGGTCCTGAGAAGCCCACCATTATGTTGACTATCAATTATGAGACGAAGAAGACAACCTATAACCACGACTATGATTAGTTGACTGCGTCTCCTGCAATGGGCTCTTTAGACTTGACCTATGCTGGTGTTTTAGATACTCTGAGGGTTCGCTTTCAGGCGAAAATAGCTAACAGTGTAGGCAGATATGAGTACTTATTTTCCGAGCGGTAAAGGTTTGGCCGATGGCCGCAAGTGGATGGTAGTGGATGCAAAGGGCAAAACGGTCGGCCGTTTAGCCACAGAAGTTGCACGCATCATTTCCGGCAAGAACAATCCGGCATGGACGCCTTTTCTTGATATGGGCGATTTTTGCGTTGTCATAAATGCACGCCATGTTAAGTTTACGGGCAAAAAAGACGACCAGAAGCTTTACCGGCACCACACGCTTTATCCGGGCGGACTTCGTGAAAAGAGCGTTAAAGAGATGCTCAACACCAAGCCGGAAAAGATCGTCGAATTGGCTGTTCGCGGAATGCTCCCGAAGACCAAGCTCGGCAAGGCAATGGCAAAAAAATTAAAGGTTTATGCCGATGGCGAACACCGCCACTCAGCACAGAAACCGGAGGCGATCGAGATCGCATAGTTCGAGGTTCAATGTTCCGGGTTCAAAGTTTAGGACCTCGGAACTTCTTCAACTTTGAACGTTAAACTTGGAACTTTGAACTAAATAGTTATGGCAGACATTCAATATTACGGAACGGGCCGCAGAAAGACCTCGACAGCACGTGTTTATTTGCGTCCGGGCTCGGGTGCGATCATTGTAAACCGCCGCGAGTTTGAAACATATTTTCCGAATCAGGCATTGCAGATGATCATCCGCCAGCCGCTTAGCCTTACCGAAACTATCGGTAAATTCGACATTCTTGTGAACGTCGATGGCGGCGGTACGGCCGGACAAGCCGGTGCAGTTCGCCACGGCATCACGCGTGCCTTGATGGAATTCAACGCGGACCTACGTCCAACGCTGAAAAAAGCAGGTTTGGTTACGCGCGACCCGCGTCAGAAAGAACGTAAAAAATACGGTCAGAAAGGCGCTCGTAAGCGGTTCCAGTTCTCGAAACGTTAATCTGTTTAGAGTTGTGCCTTTAGGCGGCAAGTTTAAGCGCCTAGTAACGCAGGAACTCCGAACATAAATCCATCGGTCAAGCAATTGGTTCTTTAGCGGCTTGATCGAGTACATAAACCAATAGGTCAGGAGATAAAAAGTTTTGGCTACAGTAACGATGAAAGAACTCCTTGAAGCAGGAGTTCATTTTGGTCACCA
>JBGTKQ010000144.1:0-7158 GCA_041744555.1 Pyrinomonadaceae bacterium | reverse complement strand
GGTTTCATCGTTCGGGAGAAAGATACGAAACGGGCGCGGAATATGTTAAGAATAGAGTTTGCGAACAGTTCAAGGTTTTTGGGCAAAAGGGTTTGTATTAATGAAAAAGTTTTTCCTCACAGCGTTCATTCTTTCTTTCGTGCTTTCGACGACATTCGATAGTAAAACGATCTCTGCGAACAATGCCGTTGCGGCTGTTTCACCGCACATAGTGGTCAGCCAATTCCAGACCGGCGGCGGTGGAGCAGGTACGTTTAACGACGAATTCATCGAGATGTTTAATAGGGGTGCTGACCCGATCGATCTTAACGGCTTCCGATTGGTTTATCGTTCGGCGACCGGTGGGTCTGATGTGCTGAATCCGCTTGCGTTGTGGAACACTGCGACTTTGATCCCGCCCGGCGGTTATTACCTGATCGCTTCGACTTCATACGATGGGCCGACAACACCTGATCGGACCTACGATCCGGCCGTGCTGCAAGTCTCGATGAGCGGAACCGGCGGCGGACTTGCAGTGAGGCAAGGTGAAAATAACACCGGCACGATCCTCGATTCGGTGGGTTGGGGAACGGCGACGAATATATTTGTCGAAGGAGCAGTGACCGCTGCACCAGCAGTAAACAACAGCCAATCGCGGCTGCAGAACGGCTGCCAGGATACAGACAGCAATGCAAATGATTTTGGTTCGACGGTTCCCGCCTCACCGAGAAACTCGGCAACTACACCTGCTCCATGCAGCGGGGGCGGCACAACTCTCTTTGCGTCGATCAACGCAAACCCAACAACTGTCGGCCCAGGTGGCAGTACGCTTTTTAGAGTAACTGTCATTCCGGCAACGACTCCGCCAAGTACGGGAATTTCGGTGACAGGGAATTTATCTGACATTGGCGGTTCCGCTACGCAGGTATTCTTTGATAACGGAACCAACGGCGATGTCACACCGGGCGACAATGTCTTTTCGTATCTCGCGGTGATTCCCGGTGATATCACAGGCGGTATTCGTAATATTCCTGCAGTTGCGTTGGATGAGCAGGCGCGAACCGCAAACGTAACACAAGTCATCACGGTCAATGCTCCGTTCCCTGGCGATGATCCACTTATCTTCGGAAATCCTAGCGATGCCACGCCAAACATAGCGAACGAGAATAATTATCTGATGACGAAGCCACAGTACACGCTTTCTTATAATCGTAGCAAGGCGACTCCGAATTGGGTTGCGTGGCGATTGGATAGTTCATGGATCGGCACCACGCAGCGGCAAGACGACTATCGGCCGGACTCGGCTTTACCGGCAGGCTGGTATCAGGTTCAGGATAACGACTATTCAGGTTCCGGGTACGATCGCGGTCATATGTGCCCATCGGGTGACCGAACTCGTTCGATCCCGGACAATTCGGCAACTTTCTTAATGACCAATTTCATTCCGCAGCTTTCGGCGAACAATCAAGGGCCGTGGGAGGAATTCGAGACCTATTTAAGAGGGCTTGCGGGTCAGGGTCAAGAGATCTACATCGTCACAGGTCCGAGCGGAAACGTCGGGACGATCGCGCAGGGCCGAGTCGTAGTTCCCCAAGTCACATGGAAGGTTGTGCTGGTCCTGCCCAATGGATCGAACGACCTGCAGCGTGCGAACAAAGGAACACGTGCATTCGGCATCATAGTTCCGAATCAGCCGCCGCTGAACATCAACGCTCCGTGGAGAAATTTTCGCGTAACGGTTGACCAAGTCGAGCTTCTGACAGGACATGATTTTTTCTCAAACATTCCGAAAAATTCGCAGGAGTTAATGGAGCGAAGGCGGGATAGACAATGATCGAAATGAAGTTTCTGCATTACGCATTCGTCCTCGCGATTATTTCCTTTACTGTGGTATCTCCGGCGTTGGCGCAGAAGGAAATGCCGATCGCCACGGTTCAGGGTGATAATAATATCTCGCCCGTCAATGGTGAACGAATCGCCGTAACCGGAATTGTGACAGCCCGCATGCGAACTGGGTTTTTCGTTCAATCGCCCGACGAAAAAACGGACGGAAATCCGTCGACGTCAGAAGCGATCTTCGTTTTTACGCGAACGGAGCCAGACTCAAAGGCTGTTGTGGGGAATCTTGTAACAGTTGCCGGAAAAGTTGAAGAATTTCGTCGGAATAACGAACCCGCGAGCCTTACGATTACCGAACTTGTATTCGAAAGCATTCGAGTCATTTCTCCTACCAATCCGATTCCAAAGGCGGTCCCTTTAACACTCGAAGATTTTAAGCCGAACAGGGTAGATCAGCTCGAACGATTAGAGGGAATGCGAGTCTCGATCGCCGAACTTGCCGTAACTTCACCGACCGATGGTCGAGTTGATATTAAAACCGCGTCGGCAGTTTCTAACGGAACATTCTACGGAGTCCTGAAGGGCATCGCGAGACCGTTTCGCGAAGCTGGTATGGACGTGGTCGAAGCAGCGATGTTCGATGAATCGACGAAGGGCCGGCTCAAGATCGATTTCCCAAAGATGCCTGTCTTCGATGGAAATCCGGAACGTCTTCGCGTTGAATCTTCGCTTCAAGCCGGAGCATCGTCGCTTGACGTCTCTAGTGGAATGCTGCTTCGCGGACTAACCGGCGTGCTCCACTATTCATATCGAACCAACACACTTTTGGTCGATCCGGGTTATCGCCCGGCCGTAACCACAGCGATCAAGCCGAACCCGATGCCCCAGACGAACGAACGTCAATTTTCTGTCGTCGGAATGAACATTGAGAATTTTTTCGATGATGTCGACGATCCAGCATATAAAGAGGATGTCGTTGAAACTGCGGCATTTCAAAACCGGTTGAAGAAGATATCGCTCGCCGTTCGTGATCTGTTGAGACTTCCGGACGTAATTGGGATTGTTGAGGCCGAAAGTATCGAAGGACTTCGCCAGCTTTCAAAACGTATTAGTGTAGATTCAATTGCTGCTGGTCTCGCCGATCCCAAATACGAAGCTTATTTATTTGAAGGAAACGATGGACGCGGAATCGACAATGCATTTCTTGTTAAGTCGTCACGAGTTAAAGTGCTCGAGATCAAGCAGCTCGGGAAAGACAACAAATATAAGAACCCTGGTACTAAACAAGATAACTTCTTGAACGACCGAACTCCGCTTTTCCTTCGTGCGGGGATCGACGACCCCACAACCGGGAAGCCGTTCGAGTTCGCCGCGATCGTAAACCACATGAAATCCTATCTGGGTTACAACGATCCGCGGCAGATGGAGAATGTTCGGCTCAAGAAAAAACTCCAGGCGGAGTATCTTGCAAAGTTCGTTCAGGACCGGCAGAAAACGAACCCGAACGAAAAGGTCATTTTGCTCGGCGATTTCAATTCTTATCAGTTCAGCGACGGCATTATGGATATGATGGGAACGCTCGTAGGAAAACCTGCGGCGAAGGATTCGCTGGTTATTTCCTCGGAAGATCTGGTCGATCCGGACTTGATCAACCTCGTCGATGTCATTAATCCGAGTGAGCGTTACTCATACACGTTCGACGGAAACGCACAGGTTCTCGATCATATTATCGTGACTGAAAATCTGCGGAAGCACTTACGCGGATTCGGGTTTTTGCGTGTAAATGCTGACCATCCGGAATCGTTCAGAAATGATGCAAGTCGGCCCGAACGGTTTTCCGATCACGATCCGGCCGTTGCTTATTTCTCGCTCGACGCAACACCGGCGCCCAACAATTAAATTTCTCCGTTTTCATATTTCATTCGCCGGCGTGATAGTCTTTTTTCTTGCGCATGATCCAGGAAGTGATAAACGAAACGCGCCTCACTAACGGCCTAACGATACTTACAGACCGAATGGAAGGAGTGCGTTCGGCGACGCTCGGGTTCTTCTATCGAACGGGCTCGCGAAACGAACCTGACGAGATAAACGGCATTTCACATTTCATTGAACACGTCGTTTTCAAGGGAACTTCGCGGCGGACAGCGCTCGCGATCGCGATCGAACAAGACCGTTTGGGCGGAAATCTCGATGCTTTTACGACCCACGAAGAAACGGGCTTTGCGATAAAGGTGATCGACGACGAACTACCCGCAGCATTTGATCTGATCGCCGACATGCTGACTGATCCGCGGTTCGACGAAACCGATCTGGAAAGCGAGCAACGTGTGATCATCGAAGAGATCAAGATGACGGATGATTCGCCTGAGGAGTTGCTAGGCGAGATCTTTTATCGAGAGTTTTTCCCAGGACATCCGCTTGGGCTTTCAATCGCCGGAACGCCGGAAACGGTCCGAAGTTTTGATCGAACGAAAACCGCTGAATATCATCGCAAGGCATTCGGACCTTCAAATATTGTGATTGCCGCCGCAGGGAATATCGACCACGATTCTTTGGTCGAGCTGGTTAACGGAAATCGGTATTTTACGAAAGCCGACGAATGCCAGCTAAAACTGGAACTCCAAACACCGATCCCGGCGGCCCCGATCATTATCGAGCAAAAGGCAGAGCTCGAACAGGCTCATGTGATCATCGCGACGCCGTTCGTAGATGGCCGTGACGAACGGCGATATGCTGCCGACATGCTCGCGAATATCATCGGCGGCGGCACCTCGAGCCGATTGTGGCAAAAAGTGCGTGAACAGCGTGGGCTGGCCTACAGCGTCGGGGCGAGTGCGGCGATGTTCAATGATTGCGGTATTTTTTCGATCTTCGCAGCAACATCGCCGGAACAGGTCGATGAGGTCCTAGACATCGTTATGGATGAATTGCGGGCTATTGTGCAAGATGGCGTAGCCACTGATGAGATCCAATTGGTTAAAGACCAAACACGTGCGTCGATCTTGCTGGGTCTTGAAGACTCGGCCGCGCGTGCCGCCTCGCTTGCCCAATCGGAAATGCTCCACGGGCGACAGATCTCGGTCGAAGAAAGCCTAGCAAATTTAGATGGCGTCACGGCTGACCAAGTAAAAGCTGTTGCGGACGCCTTTTTTCAAACCGAAAAGATAGCGTTTGCCGCGATCGGAGATCTGGCCGGTCTAAAGGTTGATCGCAAACGTTTGGGCCTCCTTTAATGCAACTACGACGAAAAGGATAGAAAAGGATAGTCGCGATTCAAACACTGACAACTTCACGACAAGAGAACGATGTGCTATAAGTGAAACACTGTCTATGGCACGGTATGTATTAAAACGCGAAGTATCGCAATTGCCTGAGCGGCTTACTCGTTATAAAAGCGAGTTGAACGAAGAGCAATTCGCGGTCGTCACCGCACAGCCGAAAGCGACGCTTGTCGTCGCCGGAGCCGGGACCGGAAAGACGCGAGCGATCACCTATCGCGTTGCATATCTGTTGGAACAAGGAGTTTCGCCGCAACGCATTTTACTTGCGACGTTTACAAATCGAGCTTCACGCGAGATGCTTCGCCGGGTGGAGGCATTGACCGGTTCGCAAAACGTTCACCGAGTTTGGGGCGGAACTTTTCACCGGATCGCAAACTTGATCCTTCGTCGGCATGCCGTCTCGCTTGGATTCGATTCCAACTACTCAATTCTCGACAGCGAAGACGCACGCGATTTTATCAACCTCTGTATTGACGAGGCGGCGATAGACACAAAAGCGAAACGTTTTCCAAAGGCGGAAGTTGTTCAGGACATTATCAGTTACGCGAACAACACGGATCTCCCGATCGAAAATGTGATCATCGGAAAGTATCCGTATTTTGAACCGATGACGTTTCAGATAAAGCGCGTTGATTCAATTTATCAATCCCGAAAACTGGAACGGAACGTGATGGATTACGACGATCTGCTCCTAAAGCTAAAGCAGCTTTTGGTCGAAAAACGTGAGATCGCCGAGCTTTACGCTGAACAATTTCAGCATATTTTAGTTGATGAATATCAGGACACGAATCGCCTTCAGGCCGAGATCATCGATCTGCTTGCCGTGAAGCATCGTAATGTAATGGTCGTCGGCGACGATGCACAGTCGATCTTTGCCTGGCGTGGTGCCGAGTTTACGAACATTTACGAATTCCCAAAACGATACCCGGAAGCCGAGCTATTCAAACTTGAAACTAATTATCGCTCGACGCCCGAAATTCTTGGCCTGGCGAATACATCGATCGCGTCGAATCGGCGCCAGTTTCCTAAAATGCTTACGGCCGTCAGGAGTTCGCGTAACGCAAAACCGGTGCTTGTTCCGTGTTCGGATGTCGATCAACAATCAGTTTTCGTGGCCTCGCGGATCCTAGAACTGCGTGATGAAGGTACGTCGCTTGAAGACATCGCAATCTTGTACCGCTCGCACTATCATTCGATCGAACTGCAGCTTGAACTAGCCCAACGAAATATTCCGTATCGCGTTCAATCGGGAGTGCGTTTTTTTGAACAGGCACACATCAAAGACGTAGTTTCATACCTCAGAATTCTGGTGAATCCGCGCGACGAGCTTGCCTGGAAGCGTATATTGAAACTTTTACCCGGCGTTGGAAACGTAACTGCAAATCGCGTTTTTGAAGCGATAGCGATGAGCATTTCCCGAACTGAGGCATTGACCGAAAGTTCTCAAACCTCGGGTAAATACCTGACGGTCGTTTCTGAGCTAAAGAACGCTACGCAGGTTTCCAAAGGCGGGCGGAAGGGGCTTGAGGAATTGATCAACTTGCTCGAAATGCTTGTCTCGAACGAATTCCGCGATCAGCCGGCGAAGCAGATCACTTATATTTTTGAGACTGGCTACGGTCAATATTTGCTTGAGAATTTTGAGAATGCTGAGGCACGTAGCGAAGACATTCGCGGGCTCGCGCAGTTTTCCCGGCGTTACGAAACGACCGAAGGCTTTCTTTCAGAGCTCGCACTTCTAGCAACGGAGCGATTCAAAGAACCGCAGCCGATCGTCGGTGAAGAGATTATTGAAGGCGGCGGCGAAGACGAACTTCTGACCTTAACGTCGATTCATCAGGCAAAAGGACTTGAGTGGAAAGCGGTCTTCATCATCTGGGCCGCCGAGGGCAAGTTCCCAAGCCCGCGTTCGATAAAAGAGATCGAATCAGAGGAAGAGGAACGTCGGCTTTGGTACGTTGCTTTGACACGTGCGAAGGACGAACTTTATCTAACCTATCCGCTCTTGATAACTGACTACAATCGGCAAATCGTTCTTCAAAAGCCGTCACGCTTTATC
>JBGTKQ010000143.1:0-17775 GCA_041744555.1 Pyrinomonadaceae bacterium | reverse complement strand
GCGTCCCCTGCACCGGTCGACCACCACTTACTGCCATTCAGAATGTAATCGTCGCCATCGGTCTTTATAGAAGATTGAATATTCGTCGCATCAGACGACGCGACATCCGGCTCGGTCATTGCAAAACACGAGCGAATATCTCCATCAAGGAGCGGCGTTAGCCATTTCTCCTTTTGCTCATCGCTGCCATAAAGATGCAGCACTTCCAAATTACCCGTGTCCGGGGCCGAACAATTGAAAACCTCAGATGCCCAAGTAACGCGGCCCATGATCTCTGCAAGCGGAGCATATTCTAAGTTCGACAAGCCGGAAATATCAGGCAAACACAAATTCCACAAACCGTCGCCTTTTGCTTTTTGTTTTAGTCGCTCGATCAATTCCGACGGCTGCCAGCGGTCTCCCGAATTTATCTCTTTGGAATACGTAGTTTCATTTAGATAAATATTGTCGTCCATAAATCGCTGCAGCCGTTTCTGCATCTCGCCGGTTGTGGCAGAGCTTTTGAAGTCCATCCGACCAAAATACCACACAACGCAAAAAAACATTCCTATGGCGTACCAATTTGTGATTAACTCATAAGAGTTTGCACACACGGCATACGCTTTTCCGAAACACATCCGGTAGCCCCGGAAAGTTGGAGATCAAAATGAGATCAATTTCAGCCGTTGCCTTGACTATCGTTCTGGGCGGCATCTTTTGTTTAGCTACTTCCGTCAATGCACAAGACGAAGCTTCCAAAGAAATTACCATTTCCGGAGAAACGGGTTTGAAATGGGTAAACACCGGAATTATTGTCGCCGCTGGTGACACCGTAAAGCTCGATGCAAAAGGCGAGGTGGACGTGGGCGGAACGTGGGGAATTCACGGGCCCGAAGGCACAACGAATTTTTCAGAACAACCTCCAGGATATTATCCGCTCGAAAGTAAATTGCGTTACGGCTTGGTGGCTAAAATCACATCTGCCGTTGTTAAAAAAAACCAATCGACGCAGACTTGGGTCTATGGCGAGAAGAAAGAGGCTATTGCTACGAGAGCGGGTACCTTATGGTTGACGGTGAACGACGACGCCCCCGAAGGCAATGAGGGAGAGTTTAAGGTAACTGTCACGATTATTAAGAAGAAACAAAAATAGTTGCGTTGATTGTAGCTCTTGATAGTTGGTAATCGATCGGCTTTCGAATCGAATCGCATTCCAAGTTACACGCAGATTCTCAAGTGCGTTTTTATGTCTGAAACTAGTTCGGCTCGCCGAGGCGAAGAAATTGACGAACAGGGGCTTTCCAAGTACCTTAGCGTGCATTTGGGTGAAGGCGATATTGCTGTTACACAATTCCCTTCTGGCAGCTCTAATCTCACTTACCTGCTCCGATCCGGCAAAGACGAATACGTTCTGAGGCGACCGCCTGTTGGCAACACAGTAAAGACCGCTCATGACATGCGACGCGAGTTTGATGTGCTTTCGAAACTGTCCACAGTTTATGGGCCGGCGCCAAAACCAGTGCTTTTTTGCGACGACGATTCGGTCATCGGCTCGGAATTTTATTTGATGGAAAGACGGAACGGCCTGATAATCCGTGGCCGAGTCAGTCCGCCGAGTGTCACCAGCCCGCACGTAAATAAGGGCCTTTCGCACCGCGAATCGACCCAACTTGACCAATTAAACACATGCCAACCCTTTCGCCGAGACGTCTGCCAGACCTTCATCAAGAACCTCGCAGAATTACATTCTCTCGACTACAAAGCGGCCGGCCTTGGCGATCTCGGCAAGCCCGAAGGCTATTGCTGCCGCCAGGTCGAAGGCTGGACGAAAAGATATTTCGCAGCAAAGACCGATGAACATCGCGAACTAGAATCAGCGATAAAATGGCTAAACGAAAACATCCCCGCCGAATCCGGAGCGTCTCTCGTCCACAACGATTACAAATTCGACAACATTATGCTCGACCCTGACGATCTGACTCGCATAACGGCAGTCTTGGATTGGGAAATGGTCACCGTCGGCGATCCGTTGATGGATCTGGGCACAACGCTAGGCTATTGGATTTCGGCGGACGCAGGCGAGGAAATGCTAAACATGCCGTTCAACCCGCGTGTCCTGATGGAAAATATTTCGCGTCAGGAATTAGTGGAGATGTACGCCGCCACGTCAGGCCGCGATGTTTCAAATATTATTTTCTATTACGTTTTTGGCACGTTCAAGATCGCCGTCATAGCACAGCAAATATTCGCACGGTATGTGAAAGGGTTTACTCAAGACAAGCGATTCGCCAGTTTTAATACATTTGTCGAAGCATTGGGGCCCGTCGCAGAAGACACGATCGATAAGCAGCGGATCTAAAAGTAATAATTAGCAATTACTAATTATTACTTAGTAATTATGTTGATGAGATCTTTTTTATTCTGATGCATTCCGTTCACGCCAGGTCTGTGGACTTGTGCCGTCATCGCGGCGTTCCATGGTTATCGCGCCGGGTGATGGGCAAACGAGCGCACATAAATTACAACCGACGCATTCGGCTTCGATTACACGCGGGTATTTCACACCGTGTTTTTCGACGAACTCAAAGCTCTGATGAGCACCGTCTTCGCAGGCGACGTAGCAGAGATTGCAGCGGATGCAGTGTTCTTCGTTGACGTGAGCTTTAACGTCGTAGTTGAGATCGAGATTTCCCCAATCGGTAACGCGGTCAACAGATTTTCCTATGATGTCGTTGACCGACGCAAAACCTTTGTCGTCGAGATAATTGTTTAGCCCGTCTATCATGTCCTCGACGATTCGATAGCCGTAATGCATCACTGCCGTGCAGACCTGAACATTCCCGGCCCCGAGTAGCATAAATTCGACAGCATCGCGCCACGTGTTTATCCCGCCAATTCCGCTGATGGGAATGTTGAACTCATCATCACGAGCGAGTTCCGAAACCATATTCAAAGCGATCGGCTTCACCGCAGGGCCGCAATAGCCGCCGTGCGCCGCCATGCCGTTCACATTCGGATAAGGGATCATTGTGTCAATATCGACGCCCATGACGGAGTTGATCGTGTTTATCAGCGAAACAGCGTCAGCACCACCTTTTTGCGCGGCTCGGCCCGGCGGTACGATATGTGTGACATTCGGCGTGAGTTTTACGATAACTGGCAGCGTCGAAACTTCCTTTACCCATTCCGTGACCATGGAGTTGTATTCGGGAACCTGACCCATCGCCGCGCCCATTCCGCGTTCGCTCATGCCGTGCGGGCAACCGAAATTTAATTCAATACCGTCGGCTCCGGTGTCCTGCGAACGCTTGACGATCTCATGCCACGCCTCGCGTTTAGATTCGACCATCAGTGAGACGATCACAGCATTATTCGGATATTTCTTTTTGCACGTAGCGATCTCTTTAAGGTTCACCTCAAGCGGCCGGTCGGTGATCAGCTCGATATTGTTCAGTCCGATCATCCGTAATCCGCCGTGATCGATCGAAGCCAGCCGCGACGAAACATTAGTGATTGGTTCACCCAACGTTTTCCACACAGCACCGCCCCAACCCGCGTCGAACGCACGCTCGACCATCGACCCCATATTAGTCGGCGGCGCACTGGCAAGCCAGTAAGGATTAGGCGATTTTATCCCTGCAAAGTTGATGTTTAAATCTGCCACTGGTATCTCATTGGTAAATCATCGCCACCGACTAAAAGTGATCAGTTATTATAGCGTTCCCGGCCCATCTTCGGCGGGCATTATATTTTCGGCGTCGGGCTCACGATGATGCTCGACACCGGGAACGGGATGTTCGGCATCGTGTTCCGTTCCTTCTGCGTTTTCTTTCTCTGGATCGGGAACCTTTTTTTCGGGTTCTTGGCCTATATCATTTCTTGGCATAAATCCCTCCCGTCTATGGATAAGTATAAGGAGCCTGGAGTCCGAGTGGTATGCCCATTGCCCAGTATCCGAGCAAAAATATCAACCACGTAAATAGGAACGCTATCGAATAAGGAAGCATAAGCGAAACCAACGTGCCGATTCCCGTGTTCTTAACATATCGCTGCGCGAAAACAACGACGAGTGGAAAATAGGGCATAAGCGGCGTGATAATGTTTGTGGTTGAATCACCAACGCGATACGCGGCCTGCGAAAGTTCCGGAGAAATTCCGAGCGTCATTAACATTGGAACGAATATCGGTGCGAGCAAAGCCCATTTTGCCGATGCAGAACCGATAAGCAAGTTTACTAGCGCCGTCAGAAAGATAATACCTACGATGGTAATCTGCGGTGGCAAGTTCAGGGCCTGTAATCCGCCGGCACCTTTTAGTGCGATCAGTGCTCCAAGATTGGATTGCCCAAATGCTGCAATGAAAAGGGCTGCAAAGAAAGCGAGAACGATGTAGTAACCCATCGTGCTCATCGATTTGCTCATCCCTTTGATGATGTCGCGATGGCCAGTAACCGTTCCGGCAACATAGCCGTAAACGATTCCCGGAAATATGAACATCAAAAATATAAGCGGCACTATCGATTGCATCAGTGGAGCAGTCGATGCGGTCAATTGCGGCTGGACCGGTTCGGCACTCGATGCAAATGCGGGCCCGTATAACTTTACATTCTCATCGCCGAGTCGGATTTTTAATGCGTTATCAAAAGCTGTTTTACCGAAAAGATCCTGGCCCAATATCGGCGAGATCTTGGCGATTACATCCTGCGGGATGGCTGCCGCTTGTAATTTGCCAACGGATTCTGGCGTAAATCGATAGCCGGCCGGCGAACGCATCGGCGATGTTTCAGGTATCGATACCGCTGCGAGGATCGCGATCCCGATCACGATAGCAGCGAGCCCGGCCCATAGCCCTCGTCTTTCTTTAGGGCCAAGCGTTTCCATCTTAGGCATTTCTTCCGGATCGCCGTCGATCGCAACTTTCTTAAGTCGTGGTTCGATCACCTTGTCGGTCAATATCCAACCGACCGCAACTATGACTAGGCACGACGCTCCGGTGAAATACCAGTTAGACAGCGGATTCACGAGCCGCGAAGCATCGATGATCTGAGCACCGGACTGTGTCAGTCCTGAGAGCAGCGGATCTAGGCTAGACGGTATAAAGTTGGCACTGAAACCGCCCGAAACGCCAGCAAATGCCGCGGCGATGCCAGCCAACGGATGGCGACCGGCCGAATAAAAGATTACGCCTCCGAGCGGAATAACAAGTACGTAACCGGCGTCGGCGGCAGTATGGCTGATGATCGCGACGAAGATCAGCATCGGCGTCAACAGCGAGGGTGCAGTGAAATTGAGTAACGCTTTTAACGCAGCATTTATGAATCCGGTATGCTCGGCAACACCTACGCCCAGCAAGGCGACCAAAACAACACCCAAGGGATGAAATCCGGTAAATGTCGTCACCATATTCGACAGAAACGTGGCTATCGCAGTTCCGGTCAACTGGCTATTGATCACCAAAGCTTTACCTGTTCGCGGATCGATCTCAGCAAACGTCATCGTCGACAGGATCGCCGACAGTATCCAAACAACAAAAAGCAGGATCAGAAATAGTGCCGCCGGGTCCGGCAGTTTGTTGCCGACCGTTTCGATCAAGTTCAGAGCTTTATCAACGAACCCGGTTGGCTTCATATCGTCAGTAGGTGTGGTTTCGCTTTCCATAGTTTTTCATTAAGAGCCAAGGAGGCTAAGTCAGGAATAATTTGATCAAATAGAAACTACAGTCAAAAGAAAAAAGCGTCAATCGTTGAACAGGACCCCTATGCGATGGCACCAAGATAGCCAGCGAAACTAACCCTTTCCCCGGTTAGTTCTAAGTGGATGCCGCACGCCGATAATTTGCCCATTTGCGCTGCATCGACCGCTTCGGCCCCGCCGTTTGCACAATCGCCGCCGGCAAAGATCTTCGGCTTCGAGGTCTGCATATTTTCATTTACGACAACACGACCCCTTTCGTCCGTTGCGATATCGGCGACCGTTTCAAAAAACGATCTCATTTTCTGCTGGCCGACGGCTTTGATCACCATGTCGCAAGAGATCTCGATAAGGCCAGGCGTTCCGTCGGTTCTTTCACATTGCAGGCCGGTTACTTTCACATTATCTGAATCGGACAAGATGCTAACTGGTGCGGCTTGCCAGACGAACTCGACGCCGTCCTTTCTAGCGAGTTCTAATTCGTAATCGTAGGCCGAGACTTCCTTTTCCGTTCGTCGATAGACGAGGATCACTTTCTCGGCACCGAGCCGTTTGGCCTGCGTCACTGCATCGATCGCCGTGTTTCCGGCTCCAATTACCGCGACGATTTTGCCCAACGGAATAGATTTCCAGTCGCGGGTCTTTATACGCTCGATAAAATCGAGTGCATCATAGACACCTTTTAGTTCCTCGCCGGGAATGTTTAGTTTGTTTGTTTTGCCCAGACCGACACCGAGGAAGATCGCATCATGCCATTGCTCAAGGTCGGTGAAAGAGACAGTCTGAAAATCCAGACCCCCTTTTGTCTCGGGCGTCAACGAACCCGGGACCGAAGGCGGTACCGACTTGCTCCCGGCCTCCGTATTCAAAACAAATTTAACACCCATTTTTGCGATCTGTTCGACTTCCGCAAGTGAAACCGTTTGCGACATTTTGTATTCGGCCATACCGTAGGTGTCGAGGCCGCCGGGTTTATCGCGGCGTTCGTAAACGGTTACGTCGTAACCAAGCCTGGCGAGATACATCGAACACGAAAGCCCGGCCGGGCCTGAGCCAACAATGCCGACCGATTTCCCGTTCGGCTCGCGTTTTTCAAAAAGTTGCTTGTCGCTCATCAAAGCATGATCGGTTGCATAACGTTGCAAACGACCGATCTCAATTGGCTTTTTCAGCAGAGTTTTTTCGACACACGCTCCTTCGCAAAGAACGTCAACGGGACAAACTCTCGCACAGGTTGAGCCAATTGGATTTGCGTCAAATATCACTCGAGCCGAGCCAGTCAGATTTCCACTCGCTATTTTCTTTATAAATGAAGGAACATCGATGTGCGTCGGGCAAGCATGCATGCATGGCGCGTCGTAGCAATATAGGCAACGGTTCGCCTCGACCGTCGCCTCAGCGGGCGTCATCGCAGGATTGATCTCGGCGAAATTTTGCTCGATCTTAGCAATGTCAAGTGGTGTACAATAGCCGTTGTCCATTTATCTAGCTTACTTTTACAAAATATGTTCCATTAAACCGATAGGTGATGTACTTATTCGTCACACGGCCTTGCGGCGTTTCTTCGTCTTCGATAACGATCGGAAACTTGAACTCTTTCCTCGCTTCGTTGAATTCGAACAACTTGATCGGCCTTTCCTTTCTATCGACGACCGTAAAAAAGTCATAACCAAAACCAACCGAATTCGCAGGTCCCGACGCCGTCCGAATGAGTTTAGCCATTAGGTCGAGATCGTCACCTTTTATCTTGATAGTCTTGATGGATTGTCCGTGCATCGATGTCGATCCAATGAACGTCGAGGTTGCCAAATATATTGGGCCGCTCTTTGAAGCAACTTGAAATATCTCGGGATAAAACGATCCGGCAGATTCGTCATCGTCGTTCTCGGCCCACATGATCGTCTTGCTGCCCGTTCCCCGAAATTGATAGACAGCCGAAAAGTCTCGCATCGTCCCGCCCGACTGTTTATCCCAAGAATAAATGCGAAAATTTCCATCTTTGGATGTTGCGATAAATATCTTTTCTTGAAGCTTAGGAAACGCATATGCCAACATCGCGGCCTCCGTTCCGTTATTCATCAACGATCGTTTCAGCCCATCATTCGCCGCCGTGAGTTTCTCGTCATCGCGTTCGCCGCCATAATTACCATACTTGAAAATATCGGCAAGAAATCCGAGAAGCTCAGTTTCAACACGCGGAGGTGTTTGGGAAAATGAGGAAACAGCTACAAGCCAGATGATTGCAATTAAACTAACTCTCATAACTTGATCGGTCACACTCCCTACTGATCGTGTTTCCGCCTTTCATTAGTCATCAATGATCGCTCCGTAAGCATCGGGGCGGCGGTCGCGGAAGAATTGCCACGTGTTTCTTACTTCTTTGATCTTGTCCATGTCGAGATCGGCAACAACAAGCTCGTCCTGGTCGCGTGAGCCTTCGGCAATGATCTGTCCTCGTGGGTCGCAGAAATAGCTTTGCCCGTAGAATTCACCGATATTCCACGGTGCCTCGGTTCCAACGCGGTTTATCGCGCCAACGAAATATCCATTAGCGGCAGCATGCGCCGGTTGTTCGAGCTTCCACAGATACTCGCTCAAACCAGCGACGGTTGCCGAAGGATTAAAGATTATCTCTGCACCGTTCAGTCCCAAACATCGCGCTCCTTCCGGAAAATGCCGGTCGTAGCAAATGTAAACGCCAATGCGAGCGAATGCGGTGTCGAAACACGGATAGCCGAGATTGCCCGGGCGAAAATAAAACTTTTCCCAAAATCCGGGCGCAACGTGAGGAATGTGTGTCTTGCGATATTTGCCGAGATAAGTTCCATCAGCATCGATCACAGCCGCGGTGTTGTAGTAAATACCGGCCATCTCTTCTTCGTAAACCGATACAACGAGCACCATCCCGAATTGCTTAGCGACATCCTGCATACGCTTTACGGTCGGGCCGTCGGGCACGCGTTCGACCGCGTCGTACCAACGCGTCGATTGCTCCGCCATGAAATACGGCGTCGCAAATATTTCTTGAAAACAAAGCATCTGAACGCCTTGCTTTGCGGCCGCCTCGACATACTTCATCTGGTTGTCGATGTTCGCCTTTTTGATCTCATCTATCGGAGCATCGGTTGATGAAACGTTGTGCGCCTGTATCAGGCCTGCTTTGATTATTCTAGACATACGCTATTTAACTATTACCGCTGAGACGCTAAGACGCAGAGGGAAAAATAAAACACTGTAAATTGAGGGCGAACTAAGTTGCTTTCTCGGCGTCTCCGCGTCTCCGCGGTGAAATCGTTTTCATCAGCACATAATACATCAAAAAGGCGATTCCAAAGGTAACGAACCATGCATAAATGTATAGCGTATCGAGGAAACCCGGATCTGCAACCTGTCCGCCGGGTGTCGTCGCCGCACGGATAAAGCCCGGTACAACCGGAGCAATGGCAACAACCAAAGCCACGATCGCTCGCCAATTAAAGCCGCCACCGTAAGAATAAATGCCGTCCGTTTTGAACAGTTCGGCAAGCTCAAGATGCTTGTTTCGGATCAGAAAATAGTCGCAGATCAAAATGCCGCCGATCGCTCCCATCAACCCCGAATAACCGATCAGCCACGTAAATATATACGCACCCATCGACGACATCAACTGCCACGGCATCATCAAAATTCCAACAACGGCCGTGATCAAGCCGCCGGTGACATATGAAATTCTTTTCGGATTCAGATTCGAAAAGTCGTTTGACGGCGACACGACATTCGCAGCCATATTGGTTGAAAGCTGTGCGACGAATATTACGATCATCGCAAAGAGGATGACCAACGTACTATCGAACTTCTGAATGAGCTTAACCGGATCTGGGATCGCTTCGCCGTAAATGATCACGGTCGCGGATGTGACGGCAACGCCGATGAACGCGAACGCTGTCATCGTCAGCGGCAGGCCCAATGCCTGGCCGAGCATCTGCGACTTTTGAGATTTTGCGTATCGCGTAAAGTCAGGAATATTTAGGCTTAGCGTGGCCCAATAACCCACGGACGCTGTTAATGCACCTGGAAATATGGTCCAAAAGCTGACCGAATTCTTTTGCAAAACAGAAGAACCAGACAGAATGTTTCCTAACCCGCCTGCGGCGTTCGATGCCCAGATCAAGAGCACCAGCCCGCCCAAAAGCAATAGCGGAGCAGCCCATGTTTCGAGATACTTTATGCCTTCGATGCCTTTGAAAATGATGGCGACTTGAATGATCCAGAACAGAAAGAACGAGATCCATGTGTGCAGAGCATTTCCTACAATGATCGAATCAACGTTTGCCCAACCGCTCCAGACCGCTGTCAGAAGTGCATCGATCGCGGTTCCGCCGATCCACGTCTGAATACCGAACCATCCGCAAGCAACAATAGCACGCAAGATCGCCGGAATATTTGCGCCTTTTGTGCCGAATGACGCTCTCGCGAGAACAGGAAAAGACACTCCATACTTAGTTCCGGCATGAGCGTTCAGAACCATCGGTATCAGGACAACACAGTTTCCCAGGAGTATCGTAACCATCGCCTGCCACCACGCCATTCCGGCCTCGATAAATCCGCCCGCGAGCGTATAGGTCGTAATGACCACGCTCATCCCGATCCACAAGGCCGCAATGTTCCAAGTCGACCAAGTCCGCTGCCCGATCGTCGTCGGAGCCAGGTCGTGATTCCACAAAGGCGAAGCGGAAACATCTTCGTTCAGTTCGACAAAATCTCTGTTTTCATCGTTCATTCAAACTCGCCTCCCTCCGCGACAGCGAAAACAAAAGCCTATTCCGGGATCCCGACTCGTTTGACCAATTCCTTAAATCGCGAGTCGTCTCGCACGAAGTCCCAGTTTTTATTGACCTTTAGTTGGAGCAACTGCTTTTCACGCTCGTCATACGCTTTTTTCAGATATTCGATCGTCCTATCATTGTCTTTTCCAAAAGCATAAATCGCGGGTCACGACGCAAGGGATTCATGGCCGATCAACGGAATACGATGATAGCGGCAGGCCAATTCGCCGGCGAAGGTCTGCCATCCGCGGGTCGTCGTCCATCGACTCGAAATGAACGAAGCTCATCCAAGCGACGAGCGTCGAGGTGCGGTTCTGGTAGTCTTTTTCCAGCCACAAGAAGGCATTCTCTTTATCGCCAAGTCCTGCATACACGGCCGCGATGTGATGGCCGTTCGCCGCTTTTCTCGAATATAGGTCTTCGAGCTCCTTCAAAGTCACCATCGCTTCATTCTTATTGCCCGTCCGAGCCTGAACATAGCCGAGATTTCCAAGCAGCGCGCTCAAACGTTTTGATAGGTCGACGCCCTTTTGCGCTTCGGCCAGAGCCTCGGCGTTGCGACCCTGTTTAAGATGGATCAAGCTTAAGGACCGCCGAATTCCGGCATAATTCGGATCGAGTTCGATCACTTTCGAGCACTCTCTAAAGGCTGCGTCCATATCGCCAAGAGATAAATAGAGTTCAGCCAGATTTTCGGTGGTAATAAGCGATAGGGGGTCAAGTTCCTGCGCCTTCTGAAATTTTTGCAGCGATTCCTCTCGCCGGAACGAATCCTCAAGAAAATTCCCGTACCACTTATGTCCGGTTGCGTAATTTGGACTCAATTCGATAGCTCGCTTGAGTCCGGGTTCAACTTCGACCCAGCTCCACAACATGTAGTTTGTGTATGCGAGCGAGGCGTGCGCTTCTCCCAATGAAGAATCGATCTCTAAGGCTCGCTGCGCATAACTTTTTGCTCTAGGCACTGCTTCCGGGGACGGCGCCGTCTCGTAAAACGGCAGTAAGACATAACAATCGGCGAGACCGACAAACGCAAGAGCGAAATTTGGATCCCTATCAGCCGCAGCCTGAAATTGTTCAATCGCCTTTCGAAGATTCTCGGCGTTACGTTTGTTCCAATAGAAACGACCTTTCAAGTAGAGTTGATACGCTTCGTTGTTGTCCGTGTACTTCTTCGCTAACGTCTGCTCGCCCGCACCCGACAGTTTTAGTTGTAGTTTGACTACGATCTCGGTGACGATCTCGCGTTGGGTGGTCAACAGTTCCGAGAGCTTCCGCTCATACTGCTCACCCCACAGCGACTTGTTGGTGCGGGCATCCACGAGCTCGACCGTGATGTTCAGATTGTCGCCCCGCTTGGTGAGGCGTCCCGTCATCACCGCATCTACCCCAAGTTCGGAGGCGATCTTTGCAATATCGGTCTCCTTCCCCTTGTAACGCATCACCGAACTCGTCGGGCTAACCCGCAAATCGGGAATCTGCGTCAGCCGAAAGATCAACGATTCCGCCAAACCGTCCGACAAATAATCCGTGTCAGCATCCGAATTCCTATTTTCAAACGGCATAACCGCGATAGAATTGATCTGTTTGGCAGGCGAGAAATAGCGATAGGCAAAGAACCCACCGACAAGAATCAAAACGGCCACGACCAACGCCGCCAGCGGCTTCGCCGCTCGATGTGCGGAAAGGCTCTGCCTTTCCGACAGCCCACCCAAAGATTCCCGAGGCTCCGCCTCGACTCCGGTGCGAAGTATCGCGGTCTGATCCGTTGTATTGATCTGCGCGCGAGTCGCAGCTTCGCCCGGCGCGGCAGTAGAGTGCAGGATCGCGGTTTGCGGTTCGTCGGACGGGAACCCAGTCCCTACCGCTCCCGGTTCTGACCTCGGGCCTTCGAGCAGAGCATTTCCATCGTCGAGACAATACAGTAGCGTGTCGTCGTAATAATCCCGTCTACATTCAGGGCATCGTTTCATAAAACTCTATTCCGGCAGGCCCACTCGTCTCATCAGGTCCTTGAATCGCGGGTCACCGCGGAGCGGTACAAATTGAGGAGATGTCCGCAGGCTCCATAGACGATCAGACCGGTTGGCCTGAATATCTTTTTCCAGCCATTCAAAAACGCGATCAGTGTTGCCCAGACCCGCATAGACAGTTGCGACAGAGGTCGCGGTGGCATTGAACGCACTGTCTTCGTTGCCTTTTGCGAAACTGTTTTCAAGTTGGCTGAGTATTGCCTTCGCTTCTGCATGGTTGCCGGCTACTGCCTGAACATAACCGATCACCGAAAGGGTGGTTGGTGAAGCGTATACTTCGTATGCCTTCCGTGCATTGGCCAAAGCCTCGTCCGTTTTGCCAACACGCAAGTAGCAATGTGCCAGCGTACGATATTGCCTCCAGAAAGGAGCGAGTCCTATACCGCGGTTGGCTTCGGCGATAGCTCCCTCAATATCACCTTTTTCATAAAGGTTTTCGGCCATGTTACTGCTAATGCCGGCAGATAACTCATCAGCCTGCTTTGCTTTAATGGCTTCATCGAAAGCTTCGTCGAAACGGACCTGTTTTCGGAGCAAGAGCGAATAAAAATGGTGTGCCGACGGATAGTTCGGATTCAACTCAATAGAGCGCTTAAAGCTCGACTCAGCCTCTGCCCACTTACCCTCCGTGGAACCTATTATATTGCCAAGTGTTGCGTGGGCCTCAGCGAGGGACGGGTCGAGCGCGAGAGCCTTATCTAAATAAGACCGAGCCGCCGCGAGCGTTTCCTTTCCCTGAGCTTTCGCGGTGTTGTCCCCGACAACCTGCGTGAGGTAGTACGCATCTGCGAGCCCGGCGTAAGCAAGAGCGAAATTGGGGTCTTTCTCCGCAGCCGCTTTGAACTGCTCGATCGCTGACTTCATCCCCGCGGGAGTACGTTTGTTCGAGTAAAATCGCCCCTTTAGATAAAGCTGATACGCCTCACTGTTATTCGTATATTGTTTTGCGAGGCCCTGTGTTTGGTCACCCGAAAGCTGCAGCTGCAGTTTCTGAACCACCGTTGCAGCGATCTCGCGCTGGGTCGCTAACAGGTCAGCCAGCTTTCTGGCATACTGTTCCCCCCAGATCAGCTTTTTGGTTCGAGCGTCTGTAAGTTCAACGCTAATAGTTAGATCGTCTCCGCGTTGCGTCACCCTGCCCGACATCACGGCATCCACTTCCAACTCTTTCGAGATCGCCGAGATGTCGGTCTGGGAGCCCTTGTACTTTAGCACCGAACTTGTCGGGCTGACTTTTAACCCAGAGAGCTGCGACAGCTTGTATATGAGCGATTCGGCCAGCCCATCGGACAGGTAATCGGTGTCGGCATTTCCGCTGCGATTCTCAAACGGAAGCACCGCGATCGAATTGATCGGTCCGCTGCTCGAGGAGCTGGAATAGCGATAACCGAAGAACCCGGCCGTCAAAAGCACAACCGCTACACCAAGGGTCATTAGCGGCTTTGCTGCTCTATTTGCGGAAAAGCTTCGCTTTTCCGTCGAGTCCGCCAAACTCTTTTGAGGCTCCGCCTCCGCTCCAGTGTGAAGTAGCGCAGTCTGGTCCGTTGCATTTATATGCTGTCGGGTCTGATCCTCACTTTTACGGAACCCAGTCGCTATCGCTCCCGGTTCTGACAAGATAGCCGTCGCCGGCTCATCATCAGACGAGCGAGCAGTTGCCGGGCCTTCGAGCAGAGCATTGCCGTCGTCGAGACAGTACAGCAGCGTGTCGTCGTAATAATCCCGTCTGCATTCAGGGCATCGTTTCATAGTTTGTTAGTGGCTTTAAGGGCAGCCTATATTAACGCACTAGCTGCCATTTTGTACGAGTGTAGGCGATCTTGAAACCGTTCTTCTGTGCATTGATCTGTGATTGGCTACCCGGGGATGCTCCCATTATCGCAAGATTGCAATTGCGTTCTGCTGCAAACTTTAGCCGTGCAGAAAGTAGCGCGTTCTGTGCACCACGATTGCGCCACTCCGGAATTGTGCTCGCACCCGCGAGAATACACACATCTTCATAAACGAACAACATTCCAGTCGCGACAGGTAGTCCGTCCAGTTCAGCAAGATATGGGAAAGCTCCTTCGCACTGTGCACTTACGCTTCCAAAGTCATACATGAAATGCGCAAGTTCCGGGTGTTCTGTCACCCACGCATCGGCAGAAGTCCGCGCCCATACCGCCACTTCGCCCGCAGTAACGGTACGGGTCACGACATCCGTTTTTCTAGTCGGCGGCGTCTCCACAAGATCGCCGAGCGTTCTATACATCACACTGGTTAGTTCGATCGGCCGGTAACCGCGTTCACCGAGAAGCGTAAGGATCGAAGGGTTCGCCAACGGACTGATCTCGTGAAACACCGGTGAGTTGTGTGCATTGAAAAACGATTCTATTTCGTCGAGATGATCGGCAGTTGCCTCCTCGAAAATGCCTAATCCGAAAGTCTGGGTCAGCGGTGATTCGGCGCCATCGTACATCGCGTACGCACCCCCGACCTCGATCCATTCGGCACCGTGATCGGGACCGAGCCGTGCACGAGTTTCAACGAAATCTGCATTAGCCCGTGCTTCCGTTCGCTCGAGCTTTTGTGAAAGTGAGATGTCTGATAGAAGCATCTATCACTCCTAAAAAAGATTAGTTACCCTGACCTGATAGACCTATCTTAGCCAGCAGCTCGTTGTATCGCGGCTTATCATTCAACACATCATAGATATCAGACATTCTAATTGCGGCTAAATGAGGATCGCGATCAGCAAACGCCAGATTCAGGTATTCGATCGCCATGTCCCTGTTGCCTGTCGCGGCGTAGGCTAGAGCTATACTTTCGTTTTCGATGTAGGCGTTTGGATCTGCAGCGAGCATTTCTTCCCTGGCCCTCAACAATTGTTTTAGGTAGACGTTCCAAAAGCCATACCATCCGCGGTCAGTGGACGCATCGCGTAGGTCGCGGATCTCATCCGTCTCGTAGCCGCGTAGTTCTAGTGCGACTAGATATTGCTCGACCGCTTCCTTCCGCATGCCTTTGGCGGCAAGAGTATCAC
Source organism: Pyrinomonadaceae bacterium (assembly GCA_041744555.1). GTDB lineage: Bacteria > Acidobacteriota > Blastocatellia > Pyrinomonadales > Pyrinomonadaceae > OLB17. The sequence goes on along the minus strand of JBGTKQ010000143.1, from coordinate 2,246 downwards.
CGATATTGAACAGCACGGACGCATTGTTTGGATAAAGTTCTAGAGTCTTGCTGAACTGAACAAGCGCTTCATCATGCCGGCCGGAAAAACTCAGCACATTTCCCTTCATTCTGTTGATGACCAGTGAAAATGGATCGACGTCTAACGCATCGGAGATCTTTGCCATTGCTCGGTCGGTCGAACCCCTGAAGGCGAGATGCTCGGCATACCATTGATGAGCCGTGGCGTAGTTCGGGTTTAACCTGATCGCGGTCTTGAATTCACGCTCGGCGGAAGTCCAATCAAAGTCGTAAGTTTGCAGGATCAAGCCCAAAGAAGCATGAGCCTCCGCCAAATTTGGATCCAGTTCGAGAGAGCGTACCGCAGCCTGTTTTGCTTTGGAAATGTAATCGCTGGGACGATAAGCACCGTACAATGGCATCAATGCGTACGCATTTGCAAGCCCCGAATGTGCAAGCGCGAACTCCGGGTCCTTTTCGATGGCCTGGCTAAAAAAATCAATGGCTATCTGAAGATCAGCAGAGGTACGCTTGTTCCAATGAAATCGTCCTTTCAAATAAAGCTGCTGAGCCTCCGAATTTGTCGGATAGCTTTTTGTGAGGGTTCGCTGTTCCGCCGTTGAGAGCTTCGACCGTAATTGGTCTGAGACATCACGGGCGATCTCTCGCTGAAGAGGAACCAGTTCAACAAACTTTCGGGTATAGCTTTCCGTCCAAAGAATGTTCTGAGACGCAGTTTCAACAAGCTCGATCGCGATCCTGATCTCGTCACCCTTCTGAACGAGTGTTCCAAACAACACAGCATCAACTTTCAGTTCTTGACCGATTGCCTGCGGCGAAAGAGTTTTACCCTTGTAAGTGAATACGGTACTCCTTGCTTTTACAGATAATCCTGGAATTATCGAAAGACTACTGATCAAATTTTCGGTAACACCGTCCGAAAGATAATCAACGGTCAGATCTTCGCTTTGGTTTACAAACGGCATCACGGCGATCGACGAGATCTGTTTGCCCGCAGGTGCCGCATAATACAAGTAATAGCCCGCCGATGCCGAAACAACACCGATGATCGACAGCACCAACCAAAAGCTGAGACTTCGGAAATTCTGGAAAGCATGATTTCGCCGCGATTCGATCACCGTTGGAACTGCGTCCATTGCTATTCCTTGCGTCGTTACTGAATCATCGATCGTTACACTGCCTGTGACACTCCTAGAATTTCCTGTCCGATCATCAGAAAATTCGCGGGTCGAGCCAGTTTCGAGCTGACGCTTTGCGATTCGAAGAACTCCAAGCGCGTCTTTGATCTGCTGCGGCCTTTCGGACGGTGATTTGCAAAGACACTTGCCAATAAGGTCCTCTACTTCGTCGGAAAGTTTTGGAACTAGAACTTTGATCGGTTCTGGTTCTTTATGCAAAACCGCACCGATAGTGTCCATCGAGTTTTCGCCCTTGAATGGGCGCACGCCTGACAAGAGCTCGTAGATCAAAACCCCGAAACTAAAGATATCCGATCTGCTGTCAACGGTGGCTCCGCGAGCTTGCTCCGGCGACATATATTCCGCAGTTCCGATGATCAATCCTGGTGAAGTTATACTCTGATCGCCTACGAAACCGAACGACCCTGTGTCGCTAGGTCTCTCCGGCTCGGCAAATTTCGCAACACCAAAATCGAGTATCTTTACCAATCCATCCGGGCGGAGCATTATATTTTCAGGCTTTATGTCGCGGTGAACTATGCCTGCAGAATGTGCATCGACTAATGCTGAAGCGACTTGAACACCGATATCAAGAGCTTCATAAAGGCTCGGCCGTCCGCTTCTGATGAACTCTTTGAGCGTCTGTCCGTCAATGAATTCCGTCGTCAAAAACTGTACGCCATCGGCCTCACCGATCTCATGTATCGTGATTATATTTGGGTGATTGAGTGTTGAAGCCGATCTCGCTTCGAGTACGAATCGCGCCAATCTATCCTTATCGCCGGAGTAAACTTCGGGGATCAGTTTTAAGGCGACCTTGCGCCCGAGACGTGAATCTTCGGCCAGATAAACCTCGCCCATTCCGCCCTTACCAAGTACCTTAAGGATAGTGTAGTGACCGATCGAACTACCGATCAGGGATTCTGTTGAACGTTTATCTTCGAACAGCTCGGCCGCAACCGCTGCCGGTGGTTCATCGATAAAATGATCTGGAATTTGTTCAAACGAGAGAAGTGAATCGATCTCCTTCCTCAGATCCGGATCGTCT
>JBGTKQ010000142.1:0-20812 GCA_041744555.1 Pyrinomonadaceae bacterium | reverse complement strand
ATGTAAACCGTTTTGACGCGATCGGTCTGGTTGCTGAGTGTGTATGTCTTTGCGTCTTGCCGGAAATAGTGTGCCTGAAAAACGCCATTGATGACTTTGATCAATTGAACAGGCCGAAGATCGGTTTCAGACGTGGTGCTGACACGCGTGCCGAGATCGAGAGCGAACGAGATCAATCGCCGCTCTTTTGGTTTGAGCCGTTCCATCAACGCTTCGCCGGCATAAGCATCACGGTCGATCACGGTCAAACTGCCGCCTTCAAACGTAAGCGATGTTGTATTGCTGAGCATCATTCCGCCCATCGGCCGGTCTTTGCGAGCCGATTCGTTGTAGATAGAAACACGTTCGCCTTCCATTTTTGTCTGCACGATCGGAATCAACGCTGAGCGGTTACGTTCGACTGAAACAGGAGCATCAATTCGGTATTCAAAAAGGTCGCCGAGTTCGTTGCCGGTTGCAGCGGTCACTACACCGCTCGTTTCTGTTTTCAGTGCATCGCTGAGGCTTGTTGTTGCTCCCGGAGACAGCGATAGAAGACTTAATGCATCTCTTGATCCCATTACCATCGGCGGCGGAGCACCTCCCGCACCTGAACCCGACCCTAACCCGTCACCAAATCCCTCTCCACTTCCATAGCTTTCCTCTGCGTCATATATCTGCGGATCTAGGTTTAGATCGTCCGGAATCGGAACGATCGGCCGATATCGATAAAGCGGTTTTTGAAGATTCTGGATGAACGAAACCGGTGAACCGGAGACGAGCGAAAGCTGAACATTGTCCCAGCTTTCGTCACTTACATTATCCACTATCGCCCAGCCCTGGAAGAACGGTTTTCCGTCGTCGCCAAGCACAACTCGATAGGTGGTTTTCCAGATCGGTGCGGAGACGATATAGCTAACGATCATTTCTCGTGAGCCGGATCCGCTGCTTGAAACCGAAATCGTTTTCGCATCGCGTAGTCGTGTCGAAGCGGTAGCATTGGCGAACTCATTTATGTTTCGTCGGGTTCCTTCTTCCAAGAGTTTGATCGAACGAATTTCCGAAAGTTCGAATGCCGAGATCTCGCCAGCATCGGACGCGATTACTAATGTGTACTGAGATGGAAGCGTGGTGACTTCGTCATCTTCTTTCTTAGTGATCCCTCGTTTTTCGACCGTGAGGATCGAACCTGCATGCGTTCCTTTTGCGCTGGTCACCAAGACCTTAGCCCCCTGTAATTGGGAGAGAACTCCGGCCAACCCGCCGGAACTTCCGTTGGCTTCCGCGGTTTCCGAGCTGATGCTGAATGGAATCTCGGCCGTTCTGGCTGATGCGGGCTGTGATGAGTTATAGGAAACGGCACCGATCCGTCCCTGGCCCATATCGAGAACGATCATCGATTTCAAAACGTCATCGACCTGCGATTGCTTGAACGTTAGATCGATCTCGGCGTTCCCGCTGACCATTCCTCGCCGTTCGATGTATGCGACGCCGTTCGAATACAGGATCACGCGTTTGATGGGAAGGGTGGTCGCGTTTCGCGAAGTCGTTGAAATACTTCCAACGTCAGGCGGTGTAACTCTAGTATTTCTAATAGTTTGAGCATGTGCAGCGTCAAGGCACACGAATACTGCAAGGAGTAGATACAGTTTCTTCATTGTTTGTTTTTCCTTCCGAGCGAGCTTAGTAGCTTGTCAGACTAAGAGATGAGGTGACATTCGGTATTGGTTGCATCTGTGCCGAAAGAAGGTTAATTCGCGAGAACGGCGATGCGGTCAGGCGGCAAGCCAACCATACATTCTTCGCCGATATCGAGTCCGACAAGCCTAAGAACCAAGGCCTCGAGCTTTAACCCGCCGCAATCGAGCGTGACGCGGGTCGTCGGCCCGAGCGGCTTTACTTCGGCAACCGTCGCTTTCAAAAGATTGTCTTCAGGAAACGATGCTCCGAACGAGATCGAGATCTGTTCGGGGCGAATCGCGAGAGTGACATTTTTGTTTAGTGCACCGAGCGCGGCTTTTTCGGTACGTTGGGCGAATAAGCGATGCTCGCCGTCGATGGTGACGAACTCAGGAATGTCGTTTTTTGTCGAGGTAAGACGTCGCGCTGTTATAAGATTGTTTCGTCCGACGACCGATGCGACCGCGAGCGACTCGGGGCGCTCGTACATCTCCTGCGGTGCAGCGTCTTGTTCGACGTATGAGTTCAACACAACGATAACGCGATCCGCGAACTCTATTGCGTCCTTGAAATCGCGGGTAGAAAAAATTGCGGCTGAGCTTCCGCCTGAGACTACGGTTTTTATAGCTTCGGCAATGACGTTTCGGTCGGTCTTAAACGCACCTTCGAAAGGGGAATCAAGAAGCAAAAGGCTATTCTCAGTTGCCGAAGTTATCTCTTCAACTCTTGGTCTGCGATCGGATTCTTCACGCTTGCTGATCTTGAGACCAAGAAAGCTTGCTCCGTCATCGCTGCTCGAGACGAGCCGGGGATTGAATCCATTTAACTCAATTGTGCCGCCATTCGGATCTTCCTTTGCCCCGATAAGTTTCAATATCGCCGTGCCGCTTTCTGAGAGATCGGAGAAGACCGCGACCGTCTCGCCCGGTTCGACTGAAAGCGAAACGTCGCGTAAAACCCACTTATTCCCGTATCTTTTTGAAACTTTATTGACCGAAAGCGACATATAATGGCGTATTATGGAACCAATGAGACCGAATGAGCGTGCAAACAAAAGTATGCTGTCCGCATCGCAATAAAGCAAGCAAGGGACTTTTTAGAGATGGGAAAAGAAAAGAAGAGTTTGGGTCGTAAAATACTGCATGCCGGTGGATGGCAGCTAGCGAAACGCGGAGCGAAAATGTTGCCTTTCGGCGGGACGTTCGTCGTTTTGGCACTCGTTGGACACGATATTAAAAAGAAAGGCATGGCACGCGGAATCCTCAATTCCGGGCTCGACGCGATCCCATTGGTCGGTCTGGCCAAGAATGGAATAGAATTGTTTCGGGGCGATTTTATCCCTGATAAGGAAGACAACTCCGCTCTTGCGGCAAAACGTAATGGAAATTCGAAATAAATTGATCGCATCGGCAGCCGGATTATTTATCTTGGGCGGAGTTCTTTCCGTCGATGGGCAAACGAATCGTCGTCGTTCGACAGCCAGTACGAAACCAACGCCGACACCTATTCGAGCAGAACCCGAAGTGATCAGCCGTGCCGATCAATATCTGGACGAGAACGGCCGTGTTATAACGCCGATCGAACCGGAAAGTGTACAAATTCCTGACCCGGAGAATCGTTTATCTGAGGGTTACGTTGCAGATCTTGAACAGAGGCTCAAGGCATTAGAAGGCAACAAGAAAGTTGATAGTGCGGAAAAGCAAAGACGCCTGGCCCTGAATCTAGATATTCTGACGAAATCGGAGCAGCGGGTTGAATCTTTGCGAAAGCAATATTTTGAAATGGTCGAAAAAGAGGCCCAGATCCAGCAGCGGCTGGATACGCTTGAGCTCGAAACTCGGCCTGATGCAATTGATCGAAGTGTCGCATTCGCCGGTTCGCTTCGGCCCGAAGTCTTGCGCGAAGCTCGTCAGAAAACCCTCGCGGCGGAACGAGTAAAGCTACAAACCCTGATGGCCGAAGTTCAGAAGAACAAAGCGAATCTGGACGTGAATGTTCAACGGGCTGATTCTTTGGTCGAACGTCTTCGGACAAGGCTCGAAAAAGAGATCGACGAAGCACTTCTTGATGACACCGAAAAGCCGGACGAGAACTAATTCGATTGAGCCGCCTGGCTCTTTTTTCTCTTCCGCCGCTCAACACAGTTCTTCGCCACTGCAAGCACCGCTACTGAACGGATCACGCGATCGTTGATCGAACGTGCATTCGAAAGCGCCAGCCCAAAATCGTTAATTGATAGCTCACGAAACGTGTTTTCCGGATCGAAACCGGGGATCGAATACGAAGTGTAAAACGCGAAAGTTTTACCTACGATCATCCGTTGTTGAGCGGCAGAAAATAGGTCCGGATCTTTGAGGTTATTGATAACCCGTACAGCTTCGCCGAGTTCTTCGAGAGCAAATCCGTGATCGATCTTTTCGTACTGATACGCAAGGCCAAGCAAAACTTTCGCTTTGGCTGGAGAATCTTCCATTCGGCGGGCAAGTTTCGCGACCTCGTTAAGAGTTTGATAAACGGTTGGCGCGTCGGTGATGCTTTCCAGCTTGGCATCTGCCAGATCGAACGCAAGCGTCGCTTGATATTCGAGCTCGGGAACTTTTGCTGCGTGTGCTTCAGAATCGGCGAAACGAGTTTCTTTGATCGCAAGCTTTGCCCGGGCGTACCAATAATAGCTGATGGACGCTTCTCGTGCAGGTTTTTCCTGGATCTTATCGAGCCATGCTTTCAATTGTTCAAACTGAGCATCGGTCTTGTTGATCATGATGATCAGGCTGATGATCATATTATCGCCGAGCTTGCCTTCTTCGTCCGCTTTTTCGAGTCTCGCAAGACGCTCCTCGAACGTAAGTTCGTTCATCTCGGCCTGAGCTTTCGCCTTCTGAAGACGTTCGAACATCTCGGGGGTCATCATCGCCTGAGCATTCGCCTTTGCCCGGCTGAATTGGAGCATCAGCGACGGATGATCTTGGATCACATACGATTCCATTTCGCCCAGGGCGGCGATCATTTGAACTGGTTCTGGGTTGATGAACGAAGTTGAGGGAGCAGACCGTTGTGCGGGATCAGCGGCAACGTAAGCAACGCGATTGAAGAACAACTCGAGAAACGGACGCTGGAGATCGGTTCGCGGTGTTAAACCGCTCGGAAGTGTTGTTCCGTACTGATACTTTTCGACGCCAAAGATCCGTTCACGCGAGAATGGATAAGCTGAAAGAAACAAGAGTTTGCGAGCGGATTCATTTTGATATGTCTGAATCAGCTCAACGTAAATATTTGATGCGAAAGCTTCGTCCTTTCCTGCGATCTGATATAGCGTGAAGAACCAATCATGCTCGAGCGGCAATTTCATCATCCGCCGATAGATGTAAAGACTAAGGTCCCGATTTGTATCGAGCGACTCATAAGCGATTTGCAGCATCAGTCCCATTTCGCGTTTGAATTCGCCTTCTTTCTTGTCTTTGAGCGTCTTTTCAAATTCGGCCATTAACTCGTCAGTTAGTTTTCGCGCCCATTGGCTGTCGTTCTTTGCTATTGCCGAGACCACCTCAAATCGAAAGTCACGTTCCGCAGTCACAAACGTGAAATTGGCAGTCTTCGTTTCGGTTCGTTCAACGCCTTTTTCGCGATGGTTGTCGACCGCGAACTTGTAGGCGTCTGCGTAATATGTCCGTGCGGTAGCTTTGTCTATCGGCCAGAGAAAGTCTGCCGAGCGGACCCAGACTTTGATCTTCTTACCGACCTCAGGCACGCTGCGGCTTTCTTCGACGAGTTGAGTCGCTAAAAGCTTGACCTGATCGTCATTACACTGGTCGTCTTCCTCGATCGGTGCCTGGGCGGCGATGGGCCATGAAATGAACGAAACGAAAGCGAAAAGCAATGAGAATTTGAAGAATATATTCATGCGGGAACTCCAATTTCTAAATCCAAACACGCAATTTGTTGTCTTTGTTGCAAAAAATTGTAAACACGATGCAAGTTTTCGGATTGTAGCGCGTTCAAAGTTTGTCTGTATATCTATGTTCTTTCCCCGTGAAAATTTGGATCTTGGAGTGAAGATGAAAACTAAAGTATTTTTAATCGGCCTGTTTCTTGTTGCGGGCGTATTTTGTGGCGCGACGAATATTTCAGCTCAGGGCGTTATAATTCCAAACCCTTGCGACCGACGACCATGCCGGCCTCCGATGCCTCGGCCTGTTCCGCTGCCAAACGTGCTACCCGTCAAATCTATCAAGCTCGATACAAAGATCAGCGGCCAAGTTGCCACAACCCACGTCGAGCAAGTCTTTCGTAATGATACTCAATTCACTCTGGAAGGAACCTACTTTTTTCCGATCCCAGAATCCGCGTCCGTAGTGGAATTCTCTATTTGGGAGAATGGAAAGAAGCTGGTTGGCGAGGTTCGATCTCGTGAAGAAGCACGAAGAATATACGATGCTATCGTTCGCAGTCAGAAAGATCCGGGATTGCTCGAATACGCTGGCCAGAATCTCTTACAGGCATCGATCTTTCCGATCCCGCCTAATTCGGACAAGAAGCTTGAACTCACATACACCCAAGTGCTGAAAGCCGACTCCGGAACTGTCTCATACAAATACCCGCTCGGCACCGGACGTAATTTATGGCGGAATCAAACATCCGACGTGGAAAATCGTCCCGGTAATTTGCCGCCGCAGCAATTCGGCACGATATCGGGCAAGATCGAGATCACCGGCCGCGAGGCGTTGCGTAATATCTATTCGCCTTCGCACACGATCGAGGTAGTTCAAAAGGGTGAACGCTCGGCGACAGTTTCATTTGAGACTACCAGCAACGACAGTGATCTCCAGTTGTTTTATGGCTTGTCAGACGATGATTTTGGAATGTCGCTTGTAACCTATCGCGAACCCGGGAAGGACGGATACTTTCTTCTTCTGCTTTCCCCTAATGACAAAACGGCCGAGCGGGAGGTGACCAACAAAGACATTGTGTTCGTTTTGGACACAAGCGGCTCGATGGCTGATGCCGGTAAAATGGATAAGGCTCGATCTGCGTTGTTGTTCGGTATTCGAACGCTTAACGATGGCGATCGATTCAACATTATAAATTTCGCGGGAGAAGAGCATTTGATGGATCGCGGATTGATCCTGGCCGATGCGCTCGGCAAGAAGCGCGGAGAAGAATTTATTGCGAAGCTGCGGCCGAATGGCGGCACGAATATCAACGATTCGCTCATCGCTTCGCTGAAACAATTCGAAAACAACAACCGTCCAAAGATGCTCGTCTTTATGACAGACGGCTTGGCGACTGTTGGCGAAGCGAACTCCGATAAGATCATCGCCAATCTCGCGAAGGCGAAGAATGTTGATGTCCGAATATTCCCATTTGGCTTTGGATACGACGTTAATACAGCATTGCTCGATAAGATCGGAACCGAGAACGGCGGCATTTCTGATTATGTGCAGCCAAAGGAAGATCTGGAAGTTAAAGTTTCCGGCTTCTTCTCGCGTGTAAGCTCACCGGTGCTTTCGGGTCTCGAATTCGATCTAGGACCGCTCGAGGCTGAAATGATGTATCCGCGAAAGCTCGGTGATCTGTTCAAGGGAATGCAGCTTGCGATCATCGGGCGATACAAGAATTCGTCTGATCTGCGAAACATAGCGATTACCCTAAAGGGAAAGTCTGGCGGCGAGAGTCGCACGTTCCGTTACGATGACCTCGATTTTCCGGAACGGTCGACCGACAACGAGTTTCTGCCGCGTTTGTGGGCAAGTCGCCGGGTCGGTTGGCTAGTCGAAGCGATCAGGATCAACGGCGAAACGAAAGAACTTCGCGATGAGGTGGTTGAACTTGGAACAAAATATGGGATCGTGACGCCGTATACATCATACCTGGCAACGGACGGAAGTATGGTTTCGAATACGCGCGACGCGTCCGGTCAGGTGATGGCGTTGCCTGGTGCCGAACGTCGAATGAGATCAGTTAGCGGGGCCGACGCAGTTCAGATGAGCGTTCAACAGAATGCTCAAAAAATGAATGCGAAAGTAGCTACCGACCGCAAGGAAGAGGCCGAAGACCAGGTCATCGTCCGTCGAACTGCGACAAATCAATTCGTCGGCAATCGTAACTTCTTTTACGAGAAAAATGCGTGGGTCGACGCAGAATATGTGGCTGATCGAAAGCTCCCGGAGACTAGTGTAAAGTACGGAAGCGAGGAGTATTTCAAGCTTGTTGAAAAGGAACGTGAGCTTGCCAAATATTTTTCCATTGGCGAAGAGGTCGTAGTGGTCTGGAACAGCCGAGTTTATCGGGTAACCAAATAGCCTGTTCGCAAAATCAGATAATTTCCGACGTCAAAAGGGTGACCTTCGGCCATAAACTTATTATTATAGTTGTGGTCGAGGGCACCCATTCTTATTTTTGCCCTTATTTGATACGGAGGTTTTGGTGAAGTTTTGCATTACATATATCAAGTTTGTTCTTTTTGCCGTCTTTATTTCCGGTACGGTTATCGGTCAGGGTCCATGGAAAACTTCGCGATGTGAAACGGAAGGCGATCTCGTCGCAGTCTATTTCACATCGGCGGAAAAGGGCTGGATCGCAGGCGACTCCGGTTATCTGGCATCCACCACGGACGGCGGCAAAAACTGGATCAAGTATGACCTGAAAACAGGCGAAGATATTAACGAGATCTATTTTCGCAATAGCGATAACGGCTACCTTGTTGCCGGGCGCAAAATGTTCATCACGGCCGATAGCGGAAGAACGTGGACCGACACTCAGCTCATTAAACCCGGTGAGATCAAGAATGGGACGCCGGAATTCCTGAGCATAAGGTTTTCGGATCGCCGTCGCGGGCTTGCAGTCGGATCTATTTGGAGGAAAGTGCGCAACGAAGAAGTGGTCGTTGATTCGCTTGTAATGCGAACGGAAGATGGCGGCGAAAGTTGGCAACGGACGATCGTTCCAGCCAAAGGCGAACTCTACCACCTTGATTATAACGGCAGCTCTCATGCATGGATCGTCGGCGATCACGGCGTTATCTTGAAGACGACCGATAGTGGAAAGTCTTGGACGAAGCAGGCTTCAGGCGTAACCCAACCGCTATTTAACGTCGATTTTCGCGATGATGACGAAGGCTATGCCGTTGGAAAAGGCGGCATTATTCTGCGAACGGAGAATGGTGGTCTGGTTTGGGAACGGGTCAATCACAGCTTTCGCGACACACTTATGCGAGTTGATTTTGCGGACGACAAGAATGGTTGGGCCGCTGGCCACAATGGGGTGATTCTTCGCTCATCCGATAAGGGAAGAACATGGGTTCGTCAGGAGAGTGGCACCACGGAACACCTGTATGGGCTCTTTATGATGAAGCGTTTTGGTTGGGCGGTCGGCCAGAAAGGCTTGCTACTCGAACACCTTTAATAAAAAACTGTCATTTTGATTTAACACAGCGAAATACCTGTGTTATCTTACATCATCAATTCTGCACGAAGTCCTTATTCTCATAAGGATCAGTTATACAACGTAGAACAGAAATGGAGGAGTAAGATGGGCAATCAACTTTTCGTAAAGGCGCTTTCGCTAATTCTTTTGACACTATCGTTATGCCTGGCAGTGGCAGCTCAGGGCACGACCTCACGTGTGATCGGCGTTGTGACAGACAATACCGGCGCAGTTGTTGCAGGGGCAACGGTTACATTAACAAACCAAGGAACTAATACTTCCCTGACCACGACAACGAGTAACGGCGGCGGCTATGTGTTTGACCTTGTTCAGCCGGGCACTTACACGGTTTCTGTCGAAAAAGATGGATTCAAAAAGCTCGTTTCTAGCAACAATCCGGTCCTTGTTAATCAACCCGCAACTATTAATGCGGCCCTTGAGGTCGGTGATGTTTCTGCTGTAGTTTCGGTTGAGGCAACTGCTGAACAGGTTCAAACTTCGACATCGGGTAACGTTGGTTCGACAATTGAACAAAAAACCCTTGAGAGCCTTCCGATTGTTGGCCTTCGCGGGCGAAATCCGTTGGATCTGCTCAATTTCCAGCCTGGTGTGGTTGTTGGATCGAACACTGGCGGCGGTGTTCACGTTCATGGATCACGCGACCGGTCGTTTAACTTTACACTCGACGGTATCGACATCAACGAATCCACGGCGGGAGGTTCAAATTTTACACCGCTGAGGCCAAATCCTGATTCGATTCAGGAATTCCAGATCGTAACAAGCAACTTTACGGCGGAACTTGGACGTAGCAGCGGAGCTCAAGTGACTTTCGTGACCAAGTCGGGGACGAATCGGTTTTCGGGGAATATTTTTGAGTTTTATCAAACGCCTGGCCTAAACGCCAACGAATTTGAGAGCAATCTGTTAGGGGTTCCGCGACGACAATTTGTTCAACATATTTATGGGTTCAGCCTTGGTGGACCGATCGTAAATCCGGGATTTGGTAACGGCACGGACTTCTTTAAGCCGCTTCGTGACAAAGCCTTTTTCTTCGTTAATCTGCAAAAACTAAGTGCCGTAGAAACTCGGCTCGCTCAACGAACGGTTTATACAGAATCTGCCCGTAACGGAATATTCCGATATGTGAACGGCGGAAGGAACGCCCCTGCGGGCACTTCGACAGCCTCGGTCAATGCCGATGGAAGCCTCCGGTTTCCGGTTTGTACGGGTAACCCGCCGACCAATAATCCGTGCGTTGCGTCATACAACGTAAATTCTCAGTCTCCGATTACGGTGGATCCTTTCGTTCGTGGCATTTTTAATGAGTATCCACTTCCTAATGATTTCTCAAGGGGAGACGGGCTCAACACTGCCGGTTTCAATTTTAATGCAGCTCAAACCGAAAAGCAGTGGGATCTGGTAATGAAGTTCGACTTTAACATTGCCGACAATAATCACCTGTATGTTCGGTATGCTCAAGGACAACAGAATACCTTGAACGACAGCGTGAATGGGGGATTGCCGCCGTTCCCGGGATTTCCCGGCTTGGTTGATACGCTTCGAAGTCCGAAAAATCTTGCGATCAATGATCGCTGGTCACCTACTCCGAAGCTTACGAACGAGTTTATTTTTGGATACAGCACATTCGCATTTAGCTTCGCAACTCCCGAACCGAGAGCAGATGTGCCTTTCGTCCTTAACTCGATCGCGGACGCTTATACAAATTTTGGTTACAACGCACGTGAGGCAAGGACCTTTCAGTTCGTCGATAACATTACTTACGACCTTTCACCGCATACACTTAAATTCGGCACGAATATCAGACTCGGCCGTCAGTTCGATGATCGCTCATCCGCTGGCGGACAGATCGAAGGAACGGTCGGCTTTGGTGCGGGATCAAGTGATTTCACCGGTTTTGGCGTTCCAACGGCAAGTGCGACGTCGATCAATGCAACTGATCGCACGCTGCTCCTTTCAACAATAAATAATCACATTGGCCGCATCGGCAGCTTTAGTCAAGGGTTTGTGGTCGATCCGGCGAATCCCGGAGCGTTCGCACCGGCCGGAACGCGTTGGAACTGGCGAGCCTATTATCCTGAGTATGATTTCTATTTTCAGGATACGTGGCGTGCCCGACAGAATCTGACGATCGATCTTGGCATACGTTATGAGATAAAGCTTAATCCGAGTTCGAAAGATCTACCGGTCCTCCGACCCAATCAGCCATTTGCGGTCGGTGATCCAGCATCAAACACTCTCAGATGGGAAGAGGGAAATTTGTTTGAAAACGATCTTAACAATTTCTCACCCTCTGTCGGATTCGCTTGGGATCCTTTCAAAAACGGAAAAACGTCGATCAGGGCAAACTATCGCCTTTCCTTCGATCGATTTCCTTCGCAAGTGTTTGCAAATAGCGTATTCCAAAGTGCTCCCGGGAACACCGCGAGTGTAACCGCAAGCGGCATTGCCCAACAAAATCTTTTGCTGAGAAATGGGCTTCCGAATTTATTTCCAACGGCGTCGCCCGACCAACTTCGCCAGCCGGCGGCGTTTTCTACTGGTGGCATCACAACCGTGGATCCGGCTACCGTATTTCCCGAGAATCATCAGTGGTTCGTCGGTTTTCAGCGGGAATTCTGGGGCGGCAATGTATTGGAAATTAATTACATCGGGCGAAAGGGTTCTCACCTCTTTGGCGGCTACGACGCCAATCAGGTCAACATCTTGGCAAGCGACCCGCGATGTCCGGAGAACTTTCTACAGGCGTTCAACACACTCCGTAACGACACTACGGCAACCTCGTGTTTAATAAATCTGCTATTTACTGGAAACCCCGGTGATGTTGCTGGTACAGCAACCTTCCGTGGGATAGCAGCGATCAATTCAACCCTTTCGCTAACTAATACGGGCGGGAGTGTTGCGACGGCAGCAGCTGTTGTCGGACAAAGAGTTGTTGGCGGACAGCAAATGATCAACACAACCATTAGCAACCCGTTTTTCTTTCAAAGGTATCCACAGTTTTCGGGAAATCTGAACGTTCTCGACAGCAATGATCGGTCGCGTTACGACGGGCTGGAATTTATCGTTAAACGGAGAATAACGAACGGGATCGGTTATCAGGTGAGTTATACCTGGTCAAAATCGAAAGACACCCGTTCTTTTGATCCGACGTTCACGACGGTTTCGCGTGCAAATAATCAATCTGCGTCGAGCACGCCGTTTGATATTAATGACCGAGAGTTGAACTATGCTCCGTCGGATTTCGATCGCCGCCACGTTTTGCAGGCGACATACACGGCCGAAATACCGATCGGGCGTGGACGTTCGTTTGGATCGGATATGCCAAAGGCTCTCGATTTTCTGATCGGCGGGTGGCAGGTTGCCGGAACGTTTAATTGGGCTTCTGGTCGGCCGTTTACGGTTTACTCGGGTCTAAACACGTTCAGCAATGTGAACCAGTCGTTTGCAAACTGTTCGGGCTGTCCCCGTGATCTCGGTTCGCTTGTAGAACGAAACGGCACCAATTATTGGTTTTCCGAGGCGGCACAGGCGATGTTCTCACAGCCCGAACCTGGAGAACTCGGTGACACGGGCCGAAATTATTTCATCGGGCCGCGACAGTTCCAAACAAATGCGTCGTTGTCAAAGAAATTCCGCTTTACTGAGCGGATGAGCTTTGATCTTCGTGCAGATGCCTTGAACTTGACCAATAATGCCTCGTTCGGCCTTCCGACCGCGACATTTAATTCGTCGGTGTTTGGACGCATCCGTGATTCGGTCACAAGTTTTTCACGACGTATTCAGCTCTCCGGGAAGTTCAATTTCTAGGAGACACCTAAACAAAAGATCCGCGGTTCCTATTCGGGTTCCGCGGATCTTTTTTGTCGGTAAGCAACTGTTTCGAAACTCGACTCATCTTTTAATACGGATGCGAAAGTCCGCTGCCATAATTCTTGACTGGCATCATTCTTTCTAGTTCCTCCTGTTTCTACCATTTAAGCCCGCTCGGGATGTGACCCTGCGGGCCTTTTTTGTTTCTTGACCTGATCTTGCGTACAATTCGGCCGCTTCGCGAACCCGCGTGCCGATTTCCATTTTTTCGATCTCAGTCTTTATCTTTACTTGATCAGCAGTCTTAAGGTCGAACACTGCGAGCGCCAAATTGTATGAAAGATCTGATCTGAGCGTTGAGTGAACCTCAACTTTAGACACGTTGTTAAAATCGCAATTCCCTCGTTTGATTGCTTCAGCTAATAGGGCGTCAGAAACGAATGCTTCGCCGAATAAGATCTTCCGCCTCAACTCAACGATCTGCGGTTGAGTAATAGATGACATTTCTTCTCGAACCAGTTCAAACGCAAGATTCTCTACTGCCGCAAAGGTCGCGTACTGATCGGGTCCGGCCGTGGCTGCCAGTAAGCGATCAGGATTGATTCCATTTCCACCATAGACAACCCGTCCTGTTGTCGTTCGAAAAGCTTTCTCCGCGGATGCGATCAGCTCACCTCTATTCGTTCTCAGGAAATAATCGTATCGGCTTTCGTCGGAATAATCCCTTTGGATCGAACGTCCCGATGGCGTGAAATATTTTGCAGTGGTTAGCGTTAAACCGGAACCATTCGGAAGCTCGATAACATTTTGTACAAGGCCTTTTCCAAATGTTCGCTCGCCGACGATCAACGCACGATCGTTGTCTTGTAATGCACCCGCAAGAATCTCCGCAGCCGACGCGGTGGAACCGTCAACAAGAACGACAACCGGCATAGTCTCCGGCCTTTTGTTTTCTGAGACCCATGATTGTTGGTCTGCCGGAGTTCGACCTTCTTGCGAAACGATATGCGTTCCATTCGAAAGAAACATTTCGGCGATCTCGACCGCTTGCTCGAATATTCCACCACCATTTCCGCGAAGATCGATAACCAGCGACCTCATCCCCGATTCCTTCAGTTCGGCTATTGCCAGACCGAATTCTGCTGCGGTCGAAAATGAGAATCCGTCCCGCAAACCGACATATCCAAAACCGTTTGTGCCAACGAACGAATCCGAGACCGAGCTTCCCGAAATGCGTCCCCGCTTCAATAGAATGTTCTTCTTCTTTGTTCCATCTGCTTTCTCGACCGTTACCAAGAGTTCTGTTCCATTCGGACCGCGGACCAGATCACGTATTTCCGCTGCATTTAGTCCGGCTACGTCGCGTCCTTCAATGCTTACGAACTTGTCACCGAACTTTAGCCCTGCCGTTTCAGCCGACGTGCCCGGTCCAACAGCGATGACATATACACTTTTTTGGCCGGCAACCTGATAATCGGAAATATACATTCCGGTGCCTGAATATTCGCTTCGGTGGCCGCCGCTGAGATCAGCAAATTCTTTTTCGTCGTAGTACCGAGAATGCGGGTCAAGCGTTCGCAGCATTTCGTCGATGGAGGTCGAAGTGATCACTGAGGGCTTTATCTTTGCTCCATCGGCATGATTCTTCCCGATGATCGACATCGCTTCGGCCAGATCCGAAACGACGCTTGCCGCAAGCATATGCTTTTTAGGTTCGAGACGCTTGCCTTCAGCGGTCGTTCCCTTCGATGCGGCAAACGAACGCCCGCTTTCTATCGAGAAGCTTGCCGAACCTTTCGATCCGTCAATTTGTGCAAGAGCCGTCGACACAGACAAGAGAATCAGGCCGATCTTGAGCAGAATATTCATGAATTCACTTTATTTGTCGACCAACTACGCTTAAGCACGGATAAGCGTTACGTGGTCATAATCCCGAAAAGTACTGACGTTAAACGGCTAATAGGCAATGTTTTCCAGAATCCCGAACGGCCGCAATCAGTTGCCATCGAAACCGAATCAGGTAAAATCAGCGTATGTCTGATTTTGAGCCGAACGGTTTGAATGAAAAGCTTCGTGTTCTGATCGAAACGGTTGACGTCGCCAGCATGTTGACAGAGCCGCTGACGCGATCGATACAAGATCTTCTTGTTGTGTCCGCGTCGCAGATGGGATCGGCCGAGGCGTCGGTTCTTGTTCGCGATGGTGACGAAGGCGATCTGTTGTTTCTTGCGGCGATCGGTAAAGTCGCCGAACAACTCGTGAATATGAAAGTTCCGGCGGGCAAGGGAATCGCTGGGTTTGTTCTTTCATCGGGCCAACCGATGGCGGTGTCGGATGTTGGCGAAGAAGAATCTTTTTACGCTGATGTAGATAAAAAGACCGGGTACTCTACGCAAACGATCCTCGCTACGCCGCTTCGCCACAATGGTGAAGTGATTGGCGTTCTTGAATACATAAACCGAACGGGCGAACCGCCTTTTGCAGCGTTTACGCCGGAACAAATGGATCGTGCCGCGTTATTTGCCGATGCGATCGCGTCGCTGGTAAATGCGTACGAATCGGCAAAGCTCTTTCACGAGCTTGGTGAAAAAGTCTTGTCGGTTGATGCCGATCTTGACATCAGCGAAGTGCGAGAATGGTTGAGCACGCTCCGCGGTTCGGCGGAACATCGAAAGACGATGGACCTTGCGATAATGCTCCGCGAGATCGCGAGCCGCGGCGAAACCGAAACTGAGCTTTGCTCGCAGCTGCTCGAGTCCTTGCTTACCTACCTCGACGCCAAGGCAGAAACAGGTTTTCTCAAGTATTAAACCCAAAAATGACAGCCGTCACAGGTTACGAAGACACAGGCTCGTTATCCCGAGCAACATTTTTTCAGATCGACGATTCGTGGCGTTCGGCGACGGGACTTGGCGTGTCCGTTGCGGTGATCGATAGCGGCATCGACACGGCTCATCCGGAACTCACGGGCAAGGTGAAAACTTCGGTCGAAGCACGGGTTGATAATAAACGTATTGTGTTTGATCCGTCTGAAGCGGGCGATTCTGCGGGACACGGCACCGCTTGTGCGAGCATCATTTCACGAATTGCGCCGGAAGCAGAACTTCACAGCATTAAGGTGCTTGGTGCGGGTGGTTTAGGCGACGGACAGGCGTTTCTCGCCGGGCTTGAATATGCCGTAAAGAACGAGTTCGGTGTTATCAACCTCAGTCTCGGTACGACCAAGCCGCAGTTCTTTGCTCCGCTTCATGATCTGCTCGACCGGGCGTATCTCGCGGGTTGCGTCGTCGTTGCGGCGGCGAACAATCTGCCGCATCCGAGCTTTCCGTCCGTTTTCTCTTCGTCGCTGATCTCCGTCATCAAATCCGAGGAAACCGATCCCTTGAAATTCGGCTTCCATTTTGGTGAGATCATCGAGCTTACGGCGCCGGGCGTGAACGTTCGAACGGCTTGGCCCGGCGGCGGACATCGCAACCTCACCGGTAACAGTTTCGCCTGTCCGCACGTCGCCGGAATGATCGCACGTCTCCTCGAAAAGCATCCCGAACTTACGCCGTTCCAGGTAAAATCCGCCCTCTACGCCATCGCTCAGGAAAATGAGGCGAGTTCCGCAGGAGTGTGATCGTAGTTGTGTCGGAACAGATACTAAACGGCTTACAATTACATAATCGAATCTAAAGTGGCTTCGAGGGCGAAAGGCATGATTAATCGCAACCAAAAGAACCTCTATTCAGAACCAAGAGTTTGCATTTATGTTTCGTCAGATAAACCCGAAGTTTCCCATTTACATTGTTTCTACAGCAATTCTCTGCTTAACTTTCATAGCAAGTTCGTCGGCTCAAACAACCCGGACATTGTCGGGCACGACCGTAACTCCGCAGTTTGAGCTTGTTCGCGGTGTAACCGTAAACATAACCTCTCCCGGCATAACTCTGACCACAGTCACCGATGGGGAAGGAAGATTTTCGATCGAAGTTCCTATCGGAGCTTTCGATGTTCGCTTTAGCGGGAAGAACCTGACTGAATCATCGCGACCGTTTTCCCCAACTGAGAAAACAACCGACTTACAAATAAAGATTTCATATATCGTTCCGCCGATCACGGAGAACGTCACGATCCAGGACGACACGTTAACGCCGGACATCGATTTTCGAAACGACTCGATCTATTCGAATACGCTCTTTAGCCGCGACGATCAGTTGATACAGTCCCTAAACAGCGGCATAAATGCAGGACAACACGAAGGTGGCGGCAAGTCGCTCGAAGTCCGTCGGTTTGGATTTAATCTCGACCACGGCGGCGTCAACGGCGGGCTAAAGATCTTGGTTGACGGCCTCCAGCAAAATCAGGGAACTCAAGGTCACGGTCAAGGTTACCTTGGATCACTCAAATCCCTTTCGCCCGAACTTGTCGAAGGCGTTACGTTAATTAATGGACCGTTCTCCGCGGCATACGGCGACTTTTCCGGGCTCGGCGTTGTGCACATCCGCCAGAAAGAATCGCTACCGCAGATATTCACGGCACGACTTCAAGGCGGTTCGTTCAATACTATTCGTGGCTTTTTTGCGTATTCGCCCGCTTGGAAGAACATCGACGCGTTCATTGCCTACGAACCGAGTAAGACTGACGGACCGTTCGAAAATCCTTTGCGATACCGACGCGACAACGTTACGGGAAACATTACTTTCCGGCTTAACGACGAAGAAGCCATTGGTTTTAAGTTCAACGCTGCACGAAATAATTTCACATCGTCCGGACAAATTCCGCTTGATCTTGTAGCAAATGGCGAACTCGATCGGTTCGGCTTTCTCGATCCTGAAAACGGTGGACGCGTGCAGTCCGGAACGGTCGCCGGATATTACCGCAAGGAATTCGCCGACGGTGCAAGTTTGAAAGCTGATGCATTTGTCGCACGTTCGCTCTTCGATCTTTATTCGAACTTCACATTCTTTCTCGCCGACCCGACGTACGGCGACGAGATCCAACAGCACGATTCGCGGTTACAAGAAGGAGCGAATGTTCAGTATCTTCGTCCGTACAGTTTCTTTGGTTCGACGGCTTTGCTAACGGTCGGAGGAAATTTACATTTCAATCAAATAAATGTCGGGCTTTATCCATCGGTCGGACGTGCACCGAACAGAAAAACTCTGCCGGGTAATTTTTCCGAAGCCGGTGTTCTTTTTACTTCTGCTCAGGCGAACGTAAATAACTACGCGGTTTATGTTCAGAACAGCCTGAATTTCTTCGACGGCCATCTGCGGATCGATGCCGGTCTGCGTTTTGATCTGTTTACGTTTGACGTGAATGGATTTGAACTCGGTGATGGCCGACGCGAGCTTGTTGGTAAAGAATCGCAAGGGAAATTTCAGCCAAAGTTGGCCGTTTCGTATTCGCCGTTCGACAGAATTCCGGTAACGTTCTACACAAATTACGGCCGCGGCATTTCGTCGCAGGATGCACGCGGCATCGCACGCGAACCCGAATCGCCAAAGCTTTCCACCACCGATTTCTACCAACTCGGCACGTCCGTTAATTCGCGACGCGTTTCGCTCACCTTTAGCTCGTTCCTGATCGACCGTTCCAACGAGCAGGTTTACATTCCCGATGACGGCAGCGTCGAGCTCGCGGGCCGTTCGCGTTCGTACGGAGTCGAAACTCGCACGTCCATCAGGCTGACGCGCGGGTTAAGTTTCAACGGCGGGCTTACTCAGGTGATCAGGGCTTTTTATCCGGGCGAATTCACCGCCGACGGACGCCGCGTGATCATTGATTCCGCACCGCAAA
The DNA here is from genome assembly GCA_041744555.1 of Pyrinomonadaceae bacterium. Taxonomy (GTDB): domain Bacteria; phylum Acidobacteriota; class Blastocatellia; order Pyrinomonadales; family Pyrinomonadaceae; genus OLB17. The sequence goes on along the minus strand of JBGTKQ010000142.1, from coordinate 2,116 downwards.
CCGTGGCAAATGCCGGCCTCGTGCTTTCCGACCTCCGCGGTTTCAATGCTTCGCTCAACTGGCGGCATGTTTCCAACTACCGTCTCGATGCCGACGACGAATCTCTGCTCGCAAGCGGTAATGATGTAGTAGATCTGGCCGTTTCGAAGCGACTTCGGCCGTGGATCGATCTGAATTTCGGTATCGATAATCTGCTCAACAAGCGATATTTCGAAACGCAGAACTTCTTCGAATCGCGAACGTGCCCGACGTGCGATGTTGCGTCGCGAATCCATGCAACGCCCGGCTATCCGCTCACGCTCAGCTTCGGCGTCACATTTCGCATCGGCCAAAAGAGCTGATCAGCGGGTTTGGGCATCAGAGAACTTCTGATATTATTCCGCCAACCGTATGCAGCCGACGATCAATGAGCTTCTTGTTTACACACCGGCCGAGGATTTTGAATTATCAAAGCGTTTCTACGCCGCGCTTGGTTTCACGATAACCGATGCATGGGCGGGCGACGTTGATTGTCGTCTTGGCGGAGCCGCTTTTCGCTTGCAGAATTATTACAACAAGGATTGGGCCGAGAATTTTATGATGAAGTTCTGGGTCGAAGACGTACATTCCTGGTTCGCACACGTAAAACCCATCATCGACGCCGGCAATTTCCCGAACACACGCTATTCCGAACCCGAGATCACCGGCGAAACAAACCTCTTCCACGTCTGGGACCCGTGCGGAATACTGCTAACTTTCATTAGCTAACGGGAAGATCGATTTAAACGTGATCTCCGTTAAGAGAGCCTTTTCACAATGCGGGAATAAATTTGTGCTAAGATTCTATTAGAAGTTATGGCGTCTATGCTTCATAAAGTCGCGTACAAAACACTTTCCGGATTTATGGCCATTTGGCTAAGCGGGATCGTGTTCTTGCTTTGCTGCGAGATGCCGGGCGATGATGCGGAAAATGCGCGAACGCAGATGGATTCCATGTCGGAACATTGCAGACGTGCAATGTCCAAAAAGAATCCGGGCCACGCGATCGAACTACCGGATTACGACACTTTCGATTGTTGCGGCTTCCTTCCGGGAATTTTTGATAAGAATCGAAAACTAAGTCGCATCGATCAGCCCGACGCCGACCTAACACTGCAAATTTCCGCTCGGTTAAATGTGGCTCGGGGCGTCAACTTTCGACAGCCAGTAATTGTTAGGTCCGAACCTTACATTCCCGACCGACAATCTACATTCCTCAAGAATCAGGTGTTCCGAATTTAACAGGTCTTTACCTGTGTCAAAATTCCTGCCGATGCATCTAACTATTCGGCACGTTATATTTGTGTTCTTAGACAATTGAGGAAAATAAAATGAGATTAAGATTTATTGTTGCACTAACTGCATTGCTGGTCTTTGGCCTGTCGATGGTCGCCGTCGCCTACACTACGACAAGAACGTCGTCTGCTTCTTCAGCTTCGTGCTGCAAGGGCGATTCGTGTCCGATGAAAAGCAAAAATGCTTCTACGGGCGAAAAAGCATCGTGTTGTGACGATTGCGATGGCTGCAGCGGCGATTCGTGCCCGATGAAATCCAAGGGCGAAGCTCACGCGACCGCGATGAAAATGGCCGACGGCGAATCTTGCCCGATGAAGATGAAGGCTGAAAAAGCCAATACCGTTAACGCCGAGCTTGCAAGTGTCGTTGTCGTCAAAGGCGATGAAAATTGCGGCTGCTCATGCTGCGGAACTGAAACGAAAACAAAAATGACCGCCGGTCTTTGATCGTTTCTCAACCTAAACACGGCCTTGCCGCTCTCGCGGTGAGGCCTTGTTTCTGTTGTATAATTACAACAAGGATCGGGCGGAAAAGTCTATGAAAGACGGTATTATGCGAACGATCGGAGTTCTTTTGATGGCAATGCTGATTTGCGTATCGAGCGCGTCGGACACCCGTGCGCAGGAGCCCTCAAAGCCGATCAAACCAACTTCCACTTCCGCCAAAGCCGAAAGTAGGTTCCTTAAAGTTAAGGATCTTCGCGTTCACTATCTTGAATGGAACAAGTCGGGCAAGAGTATAGTGATATTTCTACACGGTCTTTACGACACGGCAGAGACCTGGAAAACTCTTGCGCCACATC
>JBGTKQ010000141.1:0-7011 GCA_041744555.1 Pyrinomonadaceae bacterium | reverse complement strand
TCGACGAGCACCTCGCCAAGTCCCTCAATATCCATCGCCTTTCGCGAGGCGAAGTATTGGATACGAGCCTTGATCTTGGCGGGGCAAATATCGTTGGTGCATCTGCGAACCGCTTCGCCATCGGGCCGCACAGCGGGCGATTGACACACCGGACACACGCTGGGAAACTCAAATTCTATTTCGCTGCCGTCGCGTTTTGCTTCGACTACGCCGAGAACCTGCGGAATTATCTCGCCGCTTTTTTCGATCTCGACGGTGTCGCCAATTCGAATGCCAAGCCGATTGATCTCATCTTCATTATGCAGAGACGCTCGAGCGACGGTCGTCCCCGCGAGCAAAACCGGTTCGAGATTCGCGACCGGTGTCAACGCTCCGGTCCGCCCGACTTGTATAGTGATCGCAAACAGTTTCGTCGTCGCTTTTCGCGCCGGATATTTATAAGCGATCGCCCATCGTGGAGCTTTGGATGTCGCTCCGAATTCTTCCTGCAAAGCGGTTGAATTCACCTTTACAACGACGCCGTCGATTTCGTAATCCAGCTCATCGCGTTTTGGTTCCATCTCGGCGACGAATGCTGCGAGTTCATCGAACTTTCTGCACAAACGCCGATTTGGATTCACGTGAAAACCGTTCCGCTCAAGCCATTCAAAATTTTCCCAATGCGTCGCGAACATCTTCTGATTTCCCTTCAACACGTCGTAGGGAAACATATCCAACCTGCGGGCCGCGACCACTGCCGAATCCAGCATTCTGAGCGTGCCTGATGCCGAATTCCGCGGATTCGCAAACGTTTTTTCACCCTGCATTTCATGCTCGGCATTGTTACGGGCGAACTGTGAACGAGAGAGAAAAACCTCGCCGCGGACCTCAGCATGTTCCGGTGCGTCCTTTCGAAGACGAAGTGGGATCGTGCGGATCGTTCGAACATTTTGCGTGACCTCGTCGCCGGTCTGTCCGTCGCCTCGAGTCACTCCTGTCGATAAAATTCCGTTCTCGAAATGAAGAGAAACGCTAAGCCCATCGATCTTCAATTCTGCGACATACTCAAGATCGCGGCCCTCGGCCAGCCTTCCGCACCGTTCCGTAAACGCTTTCAATTCATCCAGATCGTAGGAATTATCGAGCGACATAAGCGGAACGTTGTGGGTGAACGGCTGTAGCGAATCGGCTCTTCCGCCGACACGCTGTGTCGGGCTGTCGCGCGTGATCGACTCAGGGTGTTCGGTCTCAAGCGCCTTCAACCGCTCAAGCAACTGATCGAATTCAAAGTCCGACATTTCCGGCTCGGCCTTCTGATAATAAAGGTCGTTATGCCGCTCGATCTCGGCACGAAGGGCTTGTATTTCCTTTTCGACATTAGACATTTGTATCTGCTTGTCCCATAAACTCGGCGATCAACCGATGAAAGTGATGCGTTCCCTGCTCGCGTGTTGGCGAATATCGCCCGCGGTCATAAAGGCGAGACGACACGCCTCGTTGTACCGAACAAACCACAGCTTCGTCTTCCATTTCAACTTGATGAAGATTCGAACCGGCACCTTGTTCGCGTATAGAATGGTCGGTTACATATGTAAGAAACTTGACCGAAGTGCTCGTCGCCGAACGCGGCCTGACAAAGTTTATCGAAAGGCCCCACGGATAGAAATTGAACATAATGTTTGGGAAGATAAAGAGGTACTGTCCCGCGATATTTCCCTTTGCATCGTAACCGGTTTGAAGCGAAGAATATCTAAAAAGCTCGGTCGTATAGGTGCTAAAATCGACGGCAACGTTTAGCGAAGGATGTACATAGGGAATATGAAATCCTTCAAGATAATTCTCGCAATAGAGCGCCCAGTTGGCATTAAATTCGTAGCTTCTTACTTCGAAAAGCGGAACAGCTGAAATGTTTTTTAGCTCGATACTATCCAACGCCTTTCCAACAAAATCGATCAACGGTGCGGCCGGTTCCAACGATGCAAACAAAAACCCAAGGCATGATTCGAGCGGCACTTGTCGAAGGTCATCCTCCGCAGTTGGAAAATCTTCGACGGCATCGAACTCCGGCATAGAAAGGAACTTGCCATTCAGATCAAATCGGCGACCGTGATACGGGCATCGGATTAGGCTTGCTTTCTCGGCCGCATTCTCGACCAAGATCATTCCCCGATGCGTACAAACATTCGACAAACATCGCACACCTTTCTCGTCTTTTACCCGAAGCAGCGGGGCATTCAAAACTCCGGGCAAAAGTTCGAGCGGGTCGATCATCGAGATCTCTTCCGCACGCCCGGCGAACTGCCACGTTCGGGCGAATATCAGCTCTTTTGCAAGGTCAAACATCTCCTCGCTTGCATAAAACTCGGACGAGATCGTTCGTGCTTTGCGAATGTCAGGATCGATTTCGAAAAGGTCCATTCTTAAGCTTTATATAACAAATATCTTGGTTCATCGCCGCGACTAAATCCGGTAGCGATAAGTCCGGCCGCATGTGCCGATTCAAACTCTTCCTTCAACCTAACCTGTTCGGCGATCGCCGCCGTCGGATCGCTTGCGACCAAAACTGTCCAATTTGGAGTTACAGCGATCTCTCGTTCGGGCGATCGCGTTTCATTAAACGAACGACCGTCGGCAAGTGCCATGACCTTGTCGTTGTCGAGATGCCATTCGGCGAACAACCGATCGCTCGCAAGACCGATTGGAACTCCGCCCGAAGCCGCGGTCGCATAATCGACCCCGTAAAAATTCGGCTGATATTCGGTTATGATCGCTCCGAGTTTTTCCAGATTGAAATAGGCGTTGCGCGCCTTCCAGGGCTCGAACGTCCACTTAACGAACTTTACCCCAACTTCCAACGCGCGTTCCCGCTGTCCCCATTTCAATTTACCGCCGATGCCGTAACTCTGATACGAATCGCGAACTGCCGTCATGTGGGAATAGAACGCCTTTTCTCCGCGGAGAAATGCCGGAACACTAAGCACAAATCCGATCAGTTCGTCGCCATGGTACGCGCCGAGAATAAATCCGCCGGCGTTCTTCGTAACGATAAAATGCCGCACCGGGGAGATCTCGATCTCCGGCAATTTGAAGACTTCCCGTTGCATATCGACACAACCCGAAAGCTGCTCGAGAGTCGTGCATTCCCTTAATGTAATGTCTTTTTCCACGCTAAATCCTGACTTCCGTTAAACGGTATGCTCAAACTTTCGCGTTTTTGGCCAATGCTGTCAAATTCGGGTTCGGTCGCTGGTCCCTTAATTTTCTTTCCCGTTCGTTCACGATATTTGATATCCTTTTCATAGCTGCGTCTCTTCGGCCATTCCCGTCTCAGCTTTCAAATAATGTCGTCAACATCGAACCTTGATATAAAAGGTTACATAAGCCAGCATCCGATATCCGAATTGTTCGTAGAGCTTTACCAAAATCGGCTCTCCGGCTCGCTTCGCATCTCGAACGGTGCGCAAAAAGGCGTCGTTTATTTGAAAGACGGCCGTATCGTTCACGCTGTTTCGAATGCGAAGGCACATCGCCTTTTCAGCATCGGTTTAGAACGCAAGGCTTTCACAAAAGAGACGCTTGGCAAACATTCCAACTTTGCAAATGACCTTGAACTCGCAGCCGCTCTTCGTTCGTCCGGAGCGATCAATGCCGACGAACTTCGTGCGATCACCGTCGCTCAGATCGAATCGATCCTAGTCAGCCTGTTATCAATGCCGAACGGCGAATGGATCTACAGCCCCCACGCACGCCTTCGCGACGACATGGTTTACAACGTCGATTTTCACAGTCTGCTGATCGAGTTCGCACGTTGCCTTCCCGGAAAGCAGGTCTTTGAACGATTCCGAAGCGTTAATGAGGTGTTCGGTTTGAACGGCCATCAAGGGTCGAAAGCTACTTTACAACCGCACGAAAAATATGTACTTAGCCGGTTCGAACATGGCCAGTTAACGATCGAACAGCTCCAAACAATGTGCTCGCTTCCCGACGCCGGACTGTTCCAAGCGATCTATGTGCTTTGGCTCGGCGGCATGATCGTCCGTCGCGGTTGGAGGAGCGCGTTTCAAAATTCGAGCGTCGATGCGATCAGATCAGCAAAATTATCAAAAATGAACGATGCAGTGAATCTGCCAACGGCCGCGACGCCGAAAGCCGATCAAGTTCTCGGTGATCCAAGTCCCACCGACCCGATAGCCGAGAAGATCGCTGAGCCCCTCATTTCACTTGATGTTTACTTGGATCGAGCTGAAAACGCCGAGACGTTTTACGATATTTTGGGTGTTGAACATTCAGCGTCTGCGGCCAATATCAAGGCGAGTTATCTTTCGCTAGCTAAAACTTTCCACCCGGACAGATACCACCGTGAAGGGCGCGAAAAGCACGCGCGTATTCAGGACGCGTTCACAAAATTGGCTCACGCCTACGAGATCTTAAAGTCCGAAGAATCGCGAGAGACCTACAATTACAAGATCAAGAAAGAGCTTGAGATCCGCGAAAAGAGACGAAAAGCCGGACAAACCGAAGTCCCGACCGCCGGCGACTCGCAAGCCGAACTCGGCCTTAACAGTTTCGAAGAAGGCCTCGCATTATTCCAGGAAGAGGACTACGAAGCCGCGGCCACTCATCTGGCCCGGGCTGTGCATTACAGCGGCAACAATTCGCTCTATCATGCATATTTCGGCAAGGCTCTTTCATATTTGGGCGACAGCTATAGGCATAAGGCTGAGGCCGAATTGCAGGCCGCTGTTAAGCTCGATCAAAAGAACTGGAACGTGAGGCAGATGCTCGTGGAATTTTTTGAAGAGATGAATATGCAGCGTCGCGCCGAAGGCGAATTGAAGCGTTTTCTCGAAGTTTCGCCTGGAAACCGGGAAGCCATGGCCGCGCTTAACAAGCTTCGATCGGAGTGATCCGAAAACGGCCGCGTGTGGTAGAATCTTCACGTTCCGCTTCGATCGAAATTTATGCAGACCTCGGCCGCAACCGATACAAAATTTGATGAGCAGTTGCTCGATCTTTCGTCGCGCATAGACGCGTACGAAGGCTATTCGCACGCTCACGGTCTGCAGATCGCCGAGATCGCCGAATCCATCGGACAGCGGCTTGGAATGTCGCCGCACGACCGCTATTTCATGCACCACGCTGCCCTACTTCACGACGTCGGCGAGATCGTGATGAAGCGGCCGTACCTTTCCGAATCGCGTGTCCTTACCGAAGTCGAACGGCAGGATATGCAGCGGCATTCGGTCATTGGCGAACAAGATGTTGCAAAACGCGGCCTTCCGCGAAGCGTACAACTTCTCGTTCGCTGGCACCACGAATGGTGGAACGGGCTTGGTTATCCCGATCGCCTTGTAGGCGAACAGATACCGCTCGCGGCCCGAATTATCAGGTTCGCAGACACTTACAGCGCGATCACCAACGACCGCCCAAACCGCCGTGCCGCATCAACCGACACCGCAAAACAATACCTCCGCGAATTCGCCGGCCTTGAATTCGACCCGCTCGTCGTAAAAACTTTCCTCGATATCGAATAGGTATTGCGTTCGAAAATGAGCAATAGCGAATTGATCATCTATCAGACCGAAGACGGCACAACGCGGATCGAAACGCGGCTCGAAGACGAGACCATCTGGCTGACGCAGGCATCGTTGGCGGAGCTTTTTCAGGTGACGCCGCAAAACATTACGATGCATCTGCGAAATATCTACGCAGAAGGCGAATTGGACGAAGCGGCAACTTGTAAGGATTTCTTACAAGTTCAAATTGAAGGTAGCCGCCAAGTCTCGACCCCGACCAGTAGGCGGCGGAGCCGTCTTTCCGCGTTTCGCGGCGGTTAGCCACGTCCTTCAGGGCGTGGTCAATCCGATTCAATTCCCCAAAGGGCGTTTTAACGTCCTTTTTCTAATGGCTACAGCCGGTCAATTTAAGCCCGTTAAAACGGGCTGAGGTGCATTTTCCGCTCGTACCACGCCGTAAACGACGTGGCTAAGTGCCGACTTCGTCGGAAAGCCGGCTCCGCCGCCTTGTCGCAGATCCGCTTCCAAAAAACATATCCAGGATTAACCCAGCATGCTAAAATCGCACGTTATAGGGGTGCAGGTTCAAACCTGCCGCTATCAGCAGTGTGTTTAATGAACTCTCGACGAATTGCCTTCCACGGTTTATTGTCTGCAACAGTTTTCGCAGCAGCACTCACCGGCTGTACTTCAGTAAATGAGACAGTAAACACAGGCCCTCAAAATACAGTTGTTGAAAGTGATGAAAGAGTCTTGGCGCCTGGCGTTCAAATGTCTGAGGATCGAAAGACCTTCGTTCGTGATGGCGGATGGTCCATACCGGCTATTGTCGCGGCAAAGAAGGTACAAAATAAGAGAAATATAAGATTAGACGATGGTAGGGAAGTTCAAGTTGAGGCCGTCGTGCAGAATTTAGAGCCTTTCATAGTAACCGATGAACCCTTTGCGTCAATCGCTTCTAGTATAGGGAAAACACAGATTCGAGAAGTTACTGAATTTCGCACGGCGGCGGGCGTTTTTTGTTATCGAATTAGCGTAAATCGAGTATTTGTGGACGAGAACACCAATACGATTACTTCCACGCAGGGCGTGATATTTAACTATTCATATTACGGTGAAGATGGAGATGGAAAATTTGAAACTTTGTCGATGAATTCTACCGAACCGAAAGGTCGACCAACGCCTTTTGATCCTCACATTCCGGATTGGGCTACTAGAACAAAGGCGGACAAGAAATAATACTTACTAGTTTCTCCGCGCTAGACGCCTCGGCGGAATACGCAGGAGCTCATGTCGCCAAAGGCGACGAACTTATAAAGCCTAGGGAAAACGAGCGAAGCGAGAGCATCCCTAGGACAGACGGCAAGATCGCGCCGTCCCTGAAGGGGACGAACATCAGCTGCGCAAAGTTCGACGCCTTCAGCGTCGGAATCATTCATTTGACCCGACCTAGGGTTACGCTCATTACATTCGCTCACCCTAGGCTTTACAGGTCAGTCACCGTTGGCGACGAAAC
>JBGTKQ010000140.1:0-10796 GCA_041744555.1 Pyrinomonadaceae bacterium | reverse complement strand
TCCCAGTTGATCATGTACGCTTCGGTATATTTGCCTTCGGCGATCAGGCGAATATATTCGGGCACGGGCGTGTGCGCCGGACAAGCGTACTGGCAATCAACAACTTTGTGGAAATATTCTGGGTCGTTAATGTTGGTCGGTTTCAATGGATACTTCCTTGTTCGCTGGGCGTTTATAACAACAGAATGATAAAGGAAGTTTGAAATGTTTGCTAGGAAATGCGGTGAAAATGTGGATCAATGCGTAGCTAGAGCTTATATTTTTGATGTAGAACCCCAACCGACGCCAACATGAATAGCAAGGGATCTATCGACGCTCGAGCGGTCTCATCCATCTTAGTAAGTTCGTCGAGCAACTTAGTTACCGCGTTTCGATCAAAAAACGGCACCGACGCAAAGCTTTCGCTCCTCAGAATGTCCTGCAGCATTACATACATCGCGTCATCGTTGCGGCGCGTTGTTGGCGGGGCGAGGAAAGGTTGTTTCAGGCCGCGATAGACCTCGTCGGTGATGTATGGTTTGACGGCTTCGCGAAGGAGATATTTCAACGTGCCGCCCTTTGCGAGTATCGAGACAGGGATCGAACTCGCGTAGTCGAACAGTTTGTGATCAAGGAATGGTAATCGCACCTCGACGGCGTTTGACATGTCGAGTCGCTCGGCGGCGAGGACATAATTAACGAACAGAGACTTCATCCAGAGATACAAGATCTGCTTTGCCGGTTCCCGGCCGAGCAGTGTTTTACGATAGTCGAATGGGCGAAAAAACTCGCGGTATGGATCCCGCTTTGGAAACTGAGCGGCAAACTCAGGTGCGATGATCGAATGTAGAGAGTCAAATTTCTCCACGACGTAATTGGTCAAATGCGGCGGGAACGCGAGAATGTGGCTCAGACGTGCAAGCCACGGCGAAGTAGCGGCGATTCGGCGTTCGGTCTCGGTTTTGGGTTGGAAAAGACGGGCGAACATCCTCGAATATTTGGCCATTCCCGACGAACCGCCTGCAACCACCGCCTGGCTCGAAAAATCATAACCGGCAAACAGCTCATCTGCACCTTCCCCGCCGATCACGGTTTTGTAGCCTTCGTTCCGCACGGCGCGGCTGAGATGATATCGGGCGGCACCGTGGGCGTTGTAATGGATCATCTCGCCTTTCCAGACAGATTCATAAAATACGTCGGCGAAATCCGTGCTCTTTACAAGTATGGGCCGAAATTCCGCTCCGGCGAACTCAGCCATGCGTCGTGCAGGCCCGCTTTCGTCAAAATCCGGATGATCGAACGCGATGGTAAACGCGGTGATCTTCCCATTCGCATAACGGCTCGCCATCCCAAGCACCGACGAAGAGTCAACGCCGCCGCTCAGGTAACAGCCGACGGGAACGTCCGCCCGCATTCTTAAACGGATCGCTTCGTCGAGCAGCGATCTGACCTTTTCGATGCATTCACGTTCGGAAATTTGCGGATGAACGGAGTTCGTCTTCGGATAACCGACGTCCCAATATCGCTTGATCGTGACACTGCCTCGTTTTGCGATCAGATAATGGCCCGGAGACAATTGTTTAACTCCGCGGAACAATGTCCTGTCTTGATCGAATGAAAAGAACAAATTCTGAAAGACGGATTCGTGATCCCAAGCAGCAGGAACGCCTGCGGCGAACAATGCTTTTGATTCGGATGCCAGTTTCAGCCCGTCTGAATCCTGAACATAAAACAGCGGCTTAATACCGAATCTGTCACGGGCGGCAAAAAGCGTCTCGTTCTCGTCATCCCAGATGACAAACGCGAACTCTCCACGAAGGTGCTCGAGACACGCCGGGCCCATCTCCTGATATAGGTACAAGGCGATCTCGCTGTCGCTGCGTGTTCTAAAAACATGTCCGCGAGATTCAAGTTCCTTACGGATGCGTTCGAAATCGTAAAATTCGCCGTTGTGGATGATGTGAAGCTTGCCATCTTCGCTGGTGATAGGTTGGGTGCCTGTCTCGGGGTCCATGATGTTGAGTCGTGCGTGTCCGAGAGCGACGCTGCCATTGAGCGAGAACCAACTGTTCTGCTCGTCGGGGCCGCGCGGAACCATGGCCTCGATCGCACGATCAAAGCGATCGGCCGCGACCTCGCGTTCGTCATTATTAAAAATGGCGACAATTCCACACATAATCGAGTTTATGGACCGACGACGAATTCCGGTACACCATTCACCTGACACTCAAACTTCATCAGCACCACGTTATCAAATTCGCCCGGTCCGCCGTTCGGGTCAATTCGTTCAAGAGACGAACGGGCTTCAACCACACCCACCGGCCTTTGCTTGCGACAATATCGTGCGGCCGTTCGATTAAGAATACTTGAGCGGAGCTCAGTCCGCCGCTCTGGAGGTATTCTGAGCCATGTGATGTCATGGATATAAAAGTCCAGCAGAACACCACGAAGTGACCTTATGAACATCGCGTCCGGATCGGTCTGGTTTCCATCCACAGCAACACTGTAATGGGTTGCGTAGTTACGGTGATCGATCCAATTGAATAGTTGATATTGTTGCGCGATGCCCATGACCCAGAGCGCACCAAAGAACGTCATTTGCATGGAATCCAACCCGTCGACACGTCCGTCGATAAGATGGGGCCGATCGTTACGAGTTGTAATTTCCGTCGATATCGCCTCACGCGGTGCCGTTCGCCAGTTAAGGAGTGAGATCGAGCTGATCATCGCCAGCGTAAGGGTCGTGACCATAAATAGTGCAACAGCTCCCGAAAGCCCCAGACGTTCTCGAGTACGAGACCGCTCGGCGTAGCTGCCAGTGAGCCACGACATCAGCTCTTCGCGGAAAATAAGAACTGCGGTCGCCGCACAGGCAATATTTGCATACGGGATATTGAGCGTGAGCGCGGACAGCATGTGCAAGCCAATAAACGCCGCAAGCAAAATGTATTTCAAGTGTGATCCGCGTTTGAGGAAGAACATCAGCGGAACCAACGGTTCAAGCACGAGGGTTGCGTAGTTGAATATTTTGAGCAGAGGAATATGTTCGGCGCCCCAGAACTCGTGAAAGTAGGACACCGGTAGCTTGAACACAACATAAAGAGCAGTGCCGTCGAGCCACATTGGACTGGTCCATTTCCAGAGTCCGGCGACGAGATAGAGCAGTATCAGGTTCCAAAAGAAACAACGCAGAGATGCTCCGGGTACGGTCACGCCCTTCCACCGTTCCCACGCCAAGCGTTTGTCAGAAAGCCACTCGCCTATCACCAACGTACGCCCGACGGGCAGTACGAGCATCCAGAACAGCAATAGATGCATGATCGCATCATCGACATACATCACGATGAAATTATGCCTGTAAGTGCTGACGGCGATAATGTATAAAACTACGGCGAACAGCTTGACCCGATAGCCCAGTATTAAAGGAACACAACTGACGATGGCAATGCCAAACGCCGCATAGAACCATTCGACACCCATCCAGTGCCGAAATATGCCGATCTCGGTGAACCAATACATTTCTACTATCAGTTCGTGATCTAAAAACCCGTCCGGGCCGCTGAAATTCGAAACCTCCAAAAATGTGCGGGCAAAATATGCGAGCACGACCAGGCCAACACATATCCGAAAGATATCAAGCGGCAAGGCATCCACCGGGCGCGTAAACATTGCCCACGCCTTACGTAAGGCTGAATGCGGCCCCATTTCGCTCATTGATGTGTTTTGGCTCTTGACCAGTGAATAGTAAGGCAGAATACCAAGCGAAACAAAGTCGGTTCTGCCGCAATCTTATTGAGTAAGTGAGTCACCTTAGCGCCAGTTTCCCATCAGAATAAAAGGTGACCAATAGTATGGGTGGGCAAAAGGAGCTTTCGGGTCAGCTTTGAAAGGTATCCGTGCGTTACTTTCATCTTCGAACACTACGAGATCGTCGCTTCGAACCGTCGACCCTTCTTTCGGTTTATATTCTCCGTTCATCACCGCAATTTGAGCTCTTCGCAAGGCTTCCGCTTTTGTGATCTTGCCGCCACGGAAACCACGATAGAACTCTACCATCACATCTTTTGTTGATGCATCAAACACCGACCACAGCGTTGCGATCACCGATTTTGCCCCCGCTTCATGTGCGACCGAACCAAAGCCTTCGATCTCTATTCCGTTCGTTCTCGCTCCTCCGGGAGTTGCGGTATTGCAAGCTGAAAGAACGATCAGTTCAACATCCGAGAGGTTTTGCGATCGCAGCCGATCAACCGTTAGCTTGCGATCGGCTCCGCCGCCGACAAGCAGGAATGAGTTTTTATCGTCGCCGGGCGTAAGCTGAAAATGGCTGGCGATATGTATCACCTGGTAGCGGCCGATCTCCGATTCAAACCGATCAAGCGTGAACACATCATCCATCAGCCGTCGGCCTGGAAGCACGCCTTCTTTGCACTTGTCGGTCGACGTTGCCGCACCATCTGTAACAATACACGCCAATTCTTCCGGAACGGCAAAGAGCGGATCGAAACCGTCAGTCGCCTTTGAAACCCCAACGCCGAGCACGTTCCAGTCTTCGCCCTTTGCGGCGGGCAATGCCAGAGTTTCGCGGCTTGCTAGATTGATTACAACATTTGAAAATCGCTCGGCGAGGTAGCCCTTTCCCTTAGACCAAAGAGCCGCGGGCGGAACGTATCGCAGGGCGCCATCCAGACTCCAGAGGATCGTATCAGCCTTTATACCTGCAAGATCAGCTTCGATAGGTTTGACGAGAATATCGTAAACGGCCTGCGACGCCGGACGCGGATCGTTGATCGGCGAACGCAGCACGGACCGCATTTCCGTAACGAGTTCCCCTACTTTTTCTTCACTTATCGCGATAAAATGAGCCCGCTGTGTCTTACTTGTGGTCACGATGAGATGAACCCCTTTCTCGCCGATGATCGTCGCAACTGCTGCCGTCCGGTGCGCCTTCAAGCGGTCCAAAGTGCTTCGCAGGCTAGCATCTGCCTGAACGACTCGGGCATCGCGTTGTCCGTACTGGAGCTTCAGTTCGTCAAGAAATTTCTCGAATGCCGCAGAAGCATCGGCAAGCTGTGACCTAAGTTCGTCGTATCGTATTTGCTTTGGAAATTCACCGGCTGGGAAATTCTTGCGTTCGATCTCGAGTTCGCCGAATTCAGAACCGATACTCGTGATCTTGTCCGCCAAGGTCTCGTACCGGGCGATCGTTGCGCGTTCGTCAACAGTAAGCGCGATCGAACCGAGCAGATTGTTCGCAACCTTGTCGTCACGCCGAACAAAATCGATCAACTCCTCTTTCTTGAGCATCGTCAAAATCTCTTCGGCTTCGGCGATGCGTCCGGCAGATATAAGTAGCCCGGCAAGTTTGCGATACGTATCTTCGACGGACGCGAGATATGTTTTTTGGATATCGGAATCGAGACTCTTAATATTACCCCGGAGAGATTGATAGCCATTTACAGCCTGCTTGCCAAAAAAGATCGCTACATTTCGATTCCCGACGCCTTCCCATGCGTACATTAAATTAGTGAGTCCGCCTGATTCGCCGCTCTTGTCAACGATCGCACGCGAGACCGCAACCGACCGATTGTAAAAAGTGACAGCCTTTAAGTTATCGCCGTCGCGATAGTAAGACTGGCCGATGTTGTTCAGCAACCGCGCTTCGATCTCGCGATCGCCGTTCTCTTTCGCGACCGCAATGGCTCGGTCAAAGACCTGTCGGGCCTCGGTTGTCTGCCCCGCCACCACATAGATCATTCCGATGTTATTTAAAACTGTTATTCCGAGCTGTACATCAAGAGTCTGTTCGGTGAGCTTTAGCGCGTTCAAATATGAGGCGATCGCCTGTTCGTATTCGTTCTTGGCCTGATGAATATTTCCGATGTTTAGAAGAATGGTCGCTTCTCGATTCTTGTCGCCCATCGATCTTGCAATTCCGATCGCCTTGTCGTATTCGATTCTGGCCTTCCCATATTCGCGGAGAGCGAGATACGCCGTTCCGATGTTTGAGCGTATCGCCGACTGAAGCGATTTATCCTTGCTTGCTTCTGCCAATGGCAGACCGCGTGCGTAGCTGGTCAAAGCAAGGTCGAAATTCCCCATCACTTCGTTCGATCGGCCGATGTTATTCAGTACCAAAGCAAGCCGCGTTTTGTCGCTGCCTTTAAGGATCAGTTTTTCCGCTTGGTCGTAAAACTCAAGAGCTTTCTTGTTATCACCAAGCGCATGCCAAACGGTCCCGAGATTACTAATCGTGGTGATCACAAGGTCGGCCATCTTCAATTCACGGGCAATATCGAGCGCTAAGGTGTAGAAATCGATAGCGCTTTTCCGCGCACCGAGGTCGTTCTGGATCTTTCCTAAATTATTTAGCCCGTGAGCCTCGGCACCGCGATCACCCTCTCTGCGAGCGGCGTCGACGGAGCGGTGGAACAGTGGAACCGCAAGCAGTTTGTCACCGATAGCATCGTAAAGTGCTCCGAGGTTGCCGGTTATCAATGCTTCGACCGCGGATAATTTGTGCCTAGTTGCGATCTTTTCGGCGGTCTCTAATCGCTCCCGGGCCGGCAGCATATCGCCTCGCAAAAAAAATATTTGGCCGATATTGTTTTCTGCGACGGCCTCGCCTTCATAGCCGTTTACGCTTCGATACAGCGGAACCGCGTCGGAATAGAGTTTAAGTGCCGTATTTTCATCACCGCTATCAGAAGCAGACCGTCCAGCAAGCAAAACCGACTCCGCTTGTTCGTAGATAGCTCCGGCTTTAGCGAATAGATCCGCCGCTTGAATGAATATTGGTAGAGCACGTTTTGCTGCTTCGGGAGTTTCCTGCTCAAGCAGCTTTTCGGCTTCCTGATAAAGGGCGTCTCCGCGAGCCTTGAGCGCCGCATTATCATCCGACGCTTGTGGATACGCGGCCACCCATACGGTGCAGAGCACCAGCAAAATGGTGAAGCAACGTGTGACCCAATTTATATTCATTTCTGTTTTCAACATCGCTCTAGACAGTTTCAGTGTCGTTTGGGCCCAATTTGATTTCATCTCCGATCATTCCTTGATCATCAGTTCGTAATGTATTACGCCCCAATCTGAAGGTGACGAGAATGCCGCAGCACCGTCGTTCGATCGAACACCCGGCCGGGTCATGATAGTTTCAAGCAACGATCTCGAATTTCGCGCCGCTCCGCGAAGCTCCAGAAAGCTGAAATCGACGAACTGGCGGGTTACGAACATTACAAGGCGAATACTTGTCGCGGGCTGATCGACACGAATTGTTCGAATGATCTCGCGACCGTCGTCCAACACTTCATCGGCTCCGGTCGAACCATAGACATTTAACACCTCGCCTTTATTCGTCAGCGCGATCACCGAGAAGTATAGCGGAAGACCTGCGGCGAACTCGTCTTTAAGCTCTTTGCGATTTACATCGCCTGAAATATTCTTGATCCGCACCCGTACAAAAGTTCCGGGCTTTACGACACCACTCTGCGTGATGTCCATAAACTTTGTTCCCTGCGGCAGCGTCTGATATCGGATCTGGCTATCGCGGCAAACCGGATTCATAGCTGTTTGCGGAATAGTCTCAAGCTTGAGATCTGCGAACCGTCGCAGGCTAGAATTCTTAAAATCAATGCTGGAAATGCTGGTGTGTAGCGAACGACCGCGAATAATATTCGCAAGTTTGTTGGCGATCTGCGGATCATCAGCGCGAACAGTCGTACCAAAAAGCGGAGCATCGGCCCGGTCGCCCTCATAAACAAAATAGACGTCGTCTTGTTCGGCAGGAAGCCGATCTTTCGAGGCCAGCTGAATTAGCGTCTCGCCGTCGCACCGTAAATCCGGTGCGTTTGGTGCGATCAGCGATATTTCAATTTTTCCCGAGCTTGTTCGAAATAGATCGCGAGGCTTTCCGCGGCCGATTCGAAAAACACGTCCCGCTTCACCATTTGAAGCATTTGCCGCCGGTCGGCCCAAACTAAGAATGCCCGAATCGAAAAGATTTTCTTTTTGCAGCGTCTGGCGAACAGCTTCGCCGATTCGTTCTTGCTCAGACAACTCAACGGCACGGCCCGCATTAGGAATATCAACGAAATACGGAGCCGCCCCAAACCGCGATGAAGTGACCGCGGCCACGGCATCGAGCGGAATGGCCGGCCTATTTCCGTTTACATCCTGAACCATTACTTCACTTTCAAAGCTTTTTGCCGCCTCAACTCGACCGCTACCAAGTATGCCTTTCTCGCCATTCGCATCAGAACCTCTTGCGTAGAATGTGATCTGAGCTCCGGTGAACACACCATGGATCGCACCGGCCCTTAACTTCACTCGACCCGTTGATGCGTCTATTCCGGCGATCTCGATCGAGGCTTTTTTCCTAACTTCCGATAAACCAAATACAGCCGCGTCTCGATTTCCTTCAAGCTGCGGAGTCTGTCCCGTAGAGAACGGCAAGGCCGCGACGAAGCGGCGCATATCTTGTATGAGTTCGCGGTAGCTGGGAACCACGCCAGCAATCTTCGCCGTGTTGAGAGTCTGGACAAATGCCTTCGTCATAAGGCTATACGGCTTTTCGGGTGCAGTCATCGACGCAACTTCCGAAAACGATTCGAGCGAACTGTGCGATGCGGCGATCTCCACGTATGTATTCGGATCGGGAGCCAGCTTACTTTGCGGGTGCATTCTTTTAAACGGCATTCGCTTTCGTACGTCCGGATCGGTTCGCATGATGCTTGTTCCCGCAGGCGGATTGTTCCGCGTTCCGGTTCCCGAAAAGCAGCTTTCCAAAACGTAGGTCGCCTTTTTTGTGTGAAGTGAAAGTTCGTAACGAAGATCGGCTATTTGATCGTCCAGGATATCGAACTGGCCCGAAGCCCGGCTGTCCCACGCGAGGAAGGTCTCGTCCATTCCGTCGTTCTCTTCGTCGTCGTTTGGGGTGTTTGGATACTGCGAGCCGTGTCCGCAAAAATAGTAAAACGTTTGTGCCTCGCGGCCGGCGGCTTTCTCTCTTGCTGCATTTGCGATCAAATGTGACCGGAAAGCATCGACGATTCCTTTTGCGGTCGCTTGTTCATTCTTGAGAACTTTTATCGAGGCCGCAGCGTCGTCAAATCCCCAATCGGGAAGCGTCTTGCGAAGCAGATCGACGTTGTTGACACAACCATCAATATCCGATGGTTTACCACCCTTGTACTTCGAGATCCCGATCAAAAGAGCGAACCGTTTCGTTTTGGAATCGACCGCTTCGGCACGGTCGGTTTTGATCTGATTAACCGCACTTCCGAAGATCAGCAATACGCTGAATACAGTGATCAAGACCGACCCAACCAATGAATTTTTACCTTTATTACGTAACATCGGCCTTGACCATTTTGGGAGAGCGGGCCGGAAGTTAAAGCGAGCAAGTTTTTTTACTTCCGGTCCCGTTGTCATGTTGTTAGAGTGATCCAAGAATTGCGGTTACTGCCGCAAGATCCAGCTTTCCGTAACCCCAATCCTTATTCGGCAGCGTTTCGATGAACGGATTAAGTCCCGTTTTACTTGCTTTGGAGATCAAAGCGGTTCGTACCTGTCCAAAGGTCAGCGTCGGCTTCTTCTGGAACATCAATGCGATGATGCCTGATGTATATGGCGTTGCCGCACTTGTTCCGTTCATTCGGCGATAGTAACCGGTCGGGTCAACGACTGCCCGTTTGTTCATCGTCACGCCGTTGCTGCGTGCGTTGGCCGATGTGTAGTACTGTCCCGGCGCAACGATCTCAGGTTTGCTTGCGCCTCTTTTGACGCCGACCGAGCGATTCGGTCCGGGGCTTGAATAACATGAGAGCCACTTGACCAAAACGGGCAATAGTTTATTGTCCGGCCCTAGGCACGGAGCGGCCTGCGGCAACGGACTGTTGGCAAAACTGTCATTCCAATCATAACTGCCGATCGTGAGTGCGGTCTCGGCCGCGCCGGGCGATCCGACCAGATGACTAAAAGACCGTTCGGGCGAATAAAAGCCGCCACCGTCGCTCAAAAGATATGCGTGAACTTCGGTTGCTTTGCCGGACGCATTTCGAACCTGGACACCACCTTGACCGGCGACGACCGCGAGCGTTATTTGCCTTTGATTGGTTATCGGATTAACCTCATCTCGAATATTCCGATCAAGTTTGGTCACCGTAGCTCCGGTAACCTCGATCGGATCTGCGGTGTCAAAATAGAACTTCACCGCACCATTCGTTGCCGAATTCCAACGGATCATTTTGCCGGTCGCATTAAACGTGGCCATCGCGTGAATGCCATTGTCTCCGTCATTCCCTGCAGCGATCACCATCGCTCTTTTCGCTTTCGTTAGTGGAAATCTTGCGCTCAAGTGACGCTCGCGAACGGTCTGGCCGTCGTGGCCTGTATACTGTCCGCCAAAGCTTCCTGAAAGTACCATTGGAGCTATTCCCGCCACCTTATCAAGCCATTCAGCAGCGGCAGACAGGGCAAAGGCATTCTCAAATCCCGAATATCCCATTCGAACACCGATCAGATCTGCTTCCGGTGCCACGCCTACAACTTCTTTCCGCTCCAAGCCTGTTGGGAGTTTATCGGCATTGCCGTTTCCTGCTGCAACGCTTGCACAAGCAGTTCCATGTCCGTCAACGTCGGTTGCCGGGATCGTCTGCTTTGTCGCTCGTAGTTCTGCAGTTAGGTGGGCCTGCGTGTAGAGCGTTCCGATCGATGTTCCGTTTGGAAACAGGACCGGCGATTTCATGCCGCGGCCGGGCTGATAAGGCGTTGCTGTATCCCAAATATATTTGATACGCGATGTCGGGCGGCCCTGCGTG
>JBGTKQ010000139.1:0-14933 GCA_041744555.1 Pyrinomonadaceae bacterium | reverse complement strand
AAATGTCTTGATGGTCGCCTTTTATCACATCCTGGCGATTCCGGTGATATTCACATTTAGCTGGCAGAATCTGGCCGTGCTGTTGATTGGCAATTGGATCGTCGGAAGTCTCGGCGTCGGGCTCGGTTGGCATCGGCTTCTAACGCACCGCAGCTTTAAGGCGCCAAAGTGGCTTGAATACGTGTTGTCGATATTGGCCACGATGTCGATGCAGGATTCGCCGAACAAGTGGATCGCGACGCACCGGATGCATCACAAATACGTCGATACCGATCTCGACCCGCATTCGGCTCGTTCGGGTTTTTGGTGGCCGCAGCTAGGCTGGGTCGTCTGGGGCAAGGCACAAGATCACGATCTGGCGACGCTGCAAAAATATATTCCCGACCTGTTGAAAGACCCGATCCACCGAATGATCTCGCGATTCTACGTGGTGCCGATAGTCGTGTCCGCTATCTTGCTATTCGCTCTCGGCGGATGGCAATTCGTCGTCTGGGGCGTTGCCGCACGTGTCGTGCTTGGCTGGCACACGACCTGGTTCGTAAATTCTCTTTCGCATATTTACGGCAAGCGTCCGCACGAAACAGGCGATCTCTCAACGAACAACTGGTTCGTCGCAATACTTACCTTCGGCGAAGGCTGGCACAATAACCATCATGCGTTTCCGACTTCCGCACGCCACGGGCTTTCGTGGTACCAATTCGATATGAACTGGATCACCATCCGCGTTATGGAAAAACTCGGATGGGCAAAGAATATAAGGACCGCAGATATCGCCCCTGTTCCGGCCGTTATAAAACAGACCGCCTAAACAGGACATTTTGTCTAGATTCGCGGAAGAAAGTTTTGCTTCCAGAGCTGAAAGACGAGAAGGGTCCAGAGTTCTTTATGATGTGATGCTTTGCCTGATTCGTGTTCGCTGATCAGCCGTTGAACATATTCTGCATTAAACAGCCCTTGTTCACTGATGCGCTCTGCGGAGAGCATGTCGTGCAGCAACGGATTCAGCCGACCGTTTAGCCATTCGGCGATCGGAATACCAAAGCCTTTTTTGGGTCGATGGAGAATGTCGTGCGGAAGTAGATCTTTCATCGCTTCCTTTAAGATCACCTTACCGACCTTGCCTTTGAGTTTGTATTCGACCGGGATCGAAGCCGCGAACTGTCCCACCCGCGGATCGAGGAAAGGAGCGCGCGTTTCTAAGGACACCGCCATCGCAGCGCGATCGACCTTCGTTAAAATATCTTCCGCTAGATAGAAATTGATGTCGGCATGCTGCATCTGCTCGATGACATTTTTTGCGTCCGAGCAGCCAACCATTTCACGCACACCCTTGTAAATATCCGCGTCGGTTTGCGCCAGAACATCTTTTGAAAATAAAGCGTGATGTTGATCAAGCGAAAACGAACCGAACCACGAATGATGCCGCGTCACGTCATCATGCTTCGACGCACGGACGAACCGCTTCGCCTTGTAATCAAATGAAAGATTCTTGGTCGAAACCGGCAGAGCATTTACGACCGGCTCGATCAACCCGCTTCTAACGAACGATGGGATCGCGAGATATTTGGCCGCGACCGTGTGTGCGTAATACATTGGATATCCGGCAAAAAGCTCGTCACCGCCATCACCACCGAGTGCGACCGTGACGTGCTTGCGGACAAACTGAGCAAGTAGAAACGTCGGTATCAGCGAGCCGTCCGACATCGGCTCATCGAGCCACGTCCCGATCTCACTGATCAGATCGCCGGCTTTTTCGGCGGACAGCTTTTCTTCGTAATGCTCAGTATTAAGATGAGTTGCGACTTGTCTCGCATATTTCGATTCATCAAACGAATCTTCCTCAAAACCGATCGAGAAAGTCTTTACTTTTTCCGAAGCATGTTGCGTGGCAAATGCTGCGACCGTCGATGAATCGATCCCGCCGCTGAGTAAAATTCCCAGCGGAACGTCCGCAACAAGCCGCATTCGCACTGCATCCGAAAGCAGATCGCGCAGTTCATCCGCTTTGCTGCTTAGCGACTTTGCGGGAGAAGTTCCGTTGGTTGCACCACCCGAAGTCCAACTAAGATCCCAGTATCTGCGAGTTCTGACCTCGCCGTTTTCTACGATCAAAATGTGCGCGGCTGGCAGTTTATTGATGCCCTTGTAGATCGACATCGCGGCCGGAACGTAGTCGAACGAAACGTAGTGCCGAAGCGCGTTGAGGTCGAGTTCGGGTTTGACCGAAGGATGGGCAAGGATCGCTTTCAGCTCAGATGCCCAGATGAGTTTGTTATCGAACACACCGTAATAGAGCGGCTTTTCACCGAAACGGTCGCGGGCGATTATGAGCTTTTTACGCTTCGCGTCCCAAAGCGAAAAAGCGTACATACCGTTTACGTGTTCAAGTAGCGCGTCCCCATGTTCTTGATACAAATGCGGAAGAATTTCGGTGTCTGATTTGGTTACAAAATTGTGTCCTTTCTTTTCAAGCTCGGCCCGCACCTCACGATAGTTGTACAACTCGCCGTTCATCATCACGATGACCGATCGGTCGCAATTAAACACCGGCTGATCACCAGTTTTCAGATCGATGACCGATAGCCGCCGCATTCCCAGAGCGACCGTATCGTCAAGCCACAGCCCCTCGGAATTAGGCCCGCGGTGCACGATCCGCTCACACATCGAGTGCAACACGGCCTCACGGTCGATATTTGAAGCTCTATTTGTGTCCAGGTTTACCCAACCCGCAATTCCACACATGCCTGGTCAACCTAGTTGTTACGCGTGGCATTCCTAAAAGCAATGCCAAACGCAATGAAAGTGGCGACCGCTCCGACTCCGACACCAATGGCTATTTTCGCACTGGTAGGCCAGCCGCTGCCCTTTACTTTTTTCGTGTCACTATAGGCGACCATGGTCGATTGATTCGATTTTGACTCGACAATCGTGAACGAGCTGTCGCCAGCCTGTGTGATTTTGCCCTTTATTTTGGTCCCGTCAAACTTCTCTACTTTGACATCTGTTTTCCCGTTACCCAGGCGATCTCGTACTTTCCTCTTTATCTCGTAAACCTTGCCGACATCGCCGGTCTGGGCGAGAACAATGTGCGATCCGTTTGCGAATAAAAGTAGGCCGACGATTGCGGCCAATGTAAATTTTAGCTGCATATATTCTCCTAAAACCCGATCTTTTCCCGTACCGCGTAGATCGCTTTGTCTTGAGATTCGTGATAGGTGCGGACCAGGAGTTCTGCCAGCAAACCCATCAGGAAAAACTGAACCGAGATCGCGAGCATCACGACAGCGATTATCGGCAGCGGCGTCAGGATGAACGAAGTTCCGTAGAACAGCTTCAATACTATGGCCCAGACGCCTGTAATCATTGAAATAAAGAACGCGAGCATGCCGAACGTACCGAATACATAGATCGGCTTTGTGTGGTATTCGGCCATGAACTTGATCGTTATCAGGTCGAAGACCACCTTGATCGTTCGCGAGATGCCGTATTTCGATTTGCCCATTGTGCGGGCGTGGTGATCGACCGGAATTTCGGTCACCCGGGCACCGGCCCAGGCGGCGTAGATCGGGATGAAGCGATGCATTTCGCCGTAGAGCTTTACGTCTTGTATAACGTCGCGCCGATATGCCTTGAGCGAGCAGCCGTAATCGTGCAGCGGCACGCCGCCGATCCATGAGATGATGCGATTCGCGATCTGCGACGGGATCTTGCGGGAAATGAGCTTGTCCTGACGGTCCTTTCGCCAACCCGAAACGACATCGTAGCCTTCGTCAAGCTTCTCCAACAGCCGGGAAATATCAGCCGGATCGTTCTGCAGATCGGCGTCCATCGGGATTAGAATGTTCCCTTTCGCCGCGTCAATTCCCGCACTCATCGCAGCAGTCTGTCCGTAATTTCTACGCAAGCTTATAACGCGAACGCGTTCGTCCGACGCCGCGATCTCACGCAAAACGGCCAGCGACTTATCCGTCGAGCCGTCGTCCACGTAGATCACCTCGGCAGACTTGCCCAGTTCGTCGAGCGCCGCACGAATCTTTTCATGCATCGGTCGCAGATTGTCTTCCTCATTCAAAACGGGAAGAAAAAGCGAAAGTTCAGGCACGTCGGCGGTTTGTATCGTTTCGTTGGAATCCATTGCAATTAATTCGGCAAACTAAATAATGTAGAACTTTCGAACGGGAAAATACAGTAGCTAGCGACTGTTTAACCACAGAGATCACAGAGGGCACAGAGTAAAGCAAGAATATGTTGGCGATTCAGCGATCGGGTCAAAAGGTTCAGATCGGCTTTGATAGCTCTGTGTCCTCTGTGCCCTCTGTGGTAAATGTTTTAATCCATTATGGTAAATTGGCTTAAATGAACATTTGGCAGATCATCCGGCGGCTTGTGCCGTTCGTCAGCCCTTACCGCACCCTTGTGGTCTGGTCGTTGTTGCTGACGCTGCTCGGTGCCTTTGCCGCACAGGTCAATCCGCTGGTGCTGCGTTACACAGTCGATACGGTCGAGCGTTTGCTCAAAGAAGGCGTAACCGCTGCCGACAGCACGTCGCTGTTGTTGTTCATTTCCGCAATTCTCTTTGGAAAGGAATTGGTCAACATAGCCGTCAAATACAGCCAGAGCATGATCGGCGAAAATCTGCGCGTAAAGCTCTCAAGCTCGCTAGCGCAGTATGCGATCGAGCGAATTCTCACATACAAATACGCATTCTACGCAACCGACGACAACGCAACCGGCAAACTGCAAACCCGCATTGATCGCGGCGTGGAAAGCCTGACCAGCTTTGTTCAAAACATATTTATCGAGCTGCTGCCGCTGTTCGCAAACGCCGCACTCGCGCTTATTTTGATGTTCTCGGCGAATGTTTACGTCGGCCTGGTCGCGTTTGTTGTAATGCCGGTCTATTTCTTTCTTAGCTGGCGACAGGCGTTGCTGCTGCGCGGAGTCCGTCGCGGGTTGCGTACATTGCGTGAACAAAAAACGAACGGGCTTTTTAACATTATCGAATCGATCATCGTCATTAAGTCCTTTGTACGTGAGGAATACGAACGCGATAAGCAATATCAGCTCCAGCAAAACCTTATAAAGGCGCAGCTAAAACAGCGAAAGACTAACTATGCCTTTGACGCGATGAAGACCTTTGCCGAGCAGGTCGGCGTGACGGTCATCATCATTTTGACGGCATATCTCGTGCTCGACCAACAGATGTCAATCGGCGCGATCATGTTTCACATTTTGCTTTTTAATAACGTCTCGGCCCCGATCCGACAGCTACATCGAATCTACGACCAAATGAACGAGGCCTTGACCTATGCCGAGGGCTTTTTCGAAATTCTCGACGCAGACGATGCGATCGAAAAAAGCGGCGCGATCACTGCGGAAAATTTGAAAGGCGAGTTCGTCTTAAAGAATGTCGATTTTACTTATCCAAACGGAACGCAGGCACTTTGGGATGTGAACATGACGATCCCGGCCGGAAAAACGGTCGCGTTCGTTGGGCTTTCAGGCGCCGGAAAATCGACGCTGCTGAATCTGCTCTGTAAGTTCTATGCTCCAAGCAAAGGCGAGATATTGCTCGACGGCCAGAACCTGCTCGAATACGACACGCATTTGTTAAGGCGAAGCATAGGGCTTGTACTGCAAAAGAATCACATTTTTCGCGGCTCTATCGAAGAAAATATTCGCTACGGATTTATGCGCGCAACGATCGATGAAGTTGTTGTCGCCGCCAAAAAAGCGTACCTGCACGACCAGATGGAAAAGCTCCCGCACGGTTACGCGAGCGAAGCGCAGTCGCTCTCCGGCGGCCAGCAACAGCGTATCGCCATCGCTCGCCTGTTCCTAAAAGATCCGCCCGTGATCTTCCTTGACGAGCCGACCGCCAGCCTCGACGCCATCGCCACCGAACAGATCAAGAACAGCCTCGACGCCATAAAAGAAAACCGCACCACCGTCGTCATCTCACACAGCATCTCGCAAATAATCGATTCCGACGTGATCTACGTTCTAAAAGAAGGCCGCGTCGTCGAGATTGGCACCCACCACGAACTCTACGAAAAACACGGCACCTATTTCGAAATATTCAATGCCTCCGCAAGAAGCCTAAACCTCGACAAGATCGCACGGACGTTGGATGAAGATACCGATCAATAGAGCATGAATGGCTCACGGTCTTTTGCGAATTTCTTCAGACCTTCCGCCCACGAATCCTCAATTTCCTTGAGCGATGTGCCTGCTTCGATCGCTTTGCGGATCTTGTCTGTGCCGCAGACCACGTCCATCGGGTTTTGGTCGAAAACGTATTCGTAAGCGTTCTGCCGCCATTTAAACTGTTCGGGATACATGTCGTAAACGGTCTTTACCATTGCGACGCCGACGATCACGGGCCGAAAGATGTCTCGGTTGAAAACGTGCATCTGCAGTCCGCCGCAGGTTTCACCGGCGAACTCGCAAAAGGTCGGGCGAAAATAGGCTTCGCGGAACGCAACGCCCGGAAATTCATAAGCGTCGAGCGCCGCTACCCATTTTCGAGGATCGATAAAAGGAGCGCCGTTTAACTCGAACGGCTTTGTGGTGCCGCGGCCCTCGCTAAGTTCTGTACCCTCAAGGTGAACCGTTGCCGGAAAGACAACACACGTATCAACGGTCGGAATATTGGGTGAAGGCAGCACGAAAGGAAGTCCGGTTTCCTCGAACCACATGTTGCGATCCCAACTCTGCATCTCGATCACCTCAAGCTCGCAGCCGATACCAAAATGCTCATTGAACATCTTCGCGAGTTCGCCGATCGTCATACCGTGCCGCGTTGGCACCTCGAATTGTCCGACGAACGACTTGAACTCGCGTTCGGTGATGTTTCCTTCGATCTCTCGGCCGTTTATCGGGTTTGGCCGATCGCAGACAACAACACGCTTTCCATATTTCTTTGCGGCGATCATGCAGTTCGCCATTGTGTAAACGAACGTGTAGATGCGGCAGCCAACATCCTGCAGATCCACAACGATAGTATCAACATCTGATAGCATTTCTTCGGTCGGTTGGCGCGTTTCGCTGTACAGCGAATAGACCATAATGCCGGTTCGCTCGTCCTCGGAATGCGGCGTTTCGATCATGTTGTACTGCACGTCGCCGCGAATGCCGTGCTGCGGTCCGAAGAGCGTGCGAAGGTCGATCGACGGATGCTCAAAGAAAACGTCTGCCGCGTGAGTTAGGTCGGGCAGAACCGACGCCTGATTACAAACCAAACCTATCCGCTGGCCCGTTAGCGATCCAAGCTTGTCCGTTAGCAATCCTTCAATACCGATCCGTGTACGTGCTGTCATTGTGTTGAACCTCTGCAATCAAAAAGCCCAAGCTCTTGCAGCTCGGGCCTTAAGTTAAATTAAACGGACGCTTTCCTATTTAGCGTCGGCGATCATGGCGTCAGGAGCATTTTTGCCAACCGACGCAATTCCGCTTTCCATCGAGCGCTTCGTTTTGTACATTTCGCTCTTGCCGATCGGCTCGCCATTCGCTGCTTTCAAGACAAAATATGACGAACCATCTTTAGCCGTCTTGCGTTCAAATCGACCATCGTTCGCGGCGTTCTTCCTCACGGAAGCGATGCCGCCTTCGGCGCCTTTTCGCGAATCGTACGCCTCGCTCGTGAGAATGATCTGGCCGTTCGTAGCTTTTAGGTTGAAACGAAACTTGCCGGTCTTACCGGCTCTTATCTCAAATTTTCCTGGCATTCAGTTGCTCCTCTTATCTTACGAAATAAAGACTTCTTGTAGCTGCCGCAAAGAATATCACACAGCAATCTTTTACAAAAGATTTGGCGCTTATTCAAGCGTGTCGCTCGCCGAAACCTCGTGCGGACGCAATTTGTTTCGCTCGATTATTCTCGCGCATCCGTTCCATCGAAGTATCGCATCTTCGTTTCCATCCGGCTGCAATGATTCTGCCTTTTCGAAACACTCCATCGCTTGAGTAAATAATTCGTAAGCCTGCAAACCGCCTTTCGCTAGCGTTGCCTTCGCCCGACGTTCGTAAACAATGCCCGAATAATAGGCTTTCTCATACGTGTCGCTGATCTGCGCAATATACTCATTTATGTGCGTATCGCCGACCGCATAATCCTTTCCAAAACGGTCGCTCATCGCAAGCACGATGTTCGTAAGCGCCTCCTGATTGTCAGGATCAACGGCTAGAATGTCTAAGTAAATACTTTCCGCCGCACTGGGTTCGTTTAGCAAGCGATACCTGTTCGCTTTTTCAAGTGCCGAGGGCACCGCGTCGTGCGATAAAGATTTTAGTTCAAACATAATCGTTCAAGCTCCATACAACGGCAAATATTACTTCTTGCGGAAGAGCTTCACCAATTTTTTCAACGGATCGTAATGCTCATCGACGACGCGTTCTTTGAGCGGAATTATAGCGTTATCCGTGATCGTAATGTGCTCCGGGCAGACTTTAGTACAGCATTTTGTGATGTTGCAATAGCCGATGCCGTGCATGTCTTTTAGGTCGCCGGTGCGGTCTTCGGTATCGAGGGGATGCATTTCGAGCGCAGCTGCATAGACCAAGAAACGTGGACCGATAAACTCTTCGTGTTTGTTGTGATCCCGCAGAACATGGCAAACGTCCTGGCACAAATAGCACTCTATGCATTTACGAAATTCCTGCACGCGGTCGATGTCTTCCTGCTGCATCCGCCACGTGCCGTCCGCGGCGTCGGGTTCACGTGGCTTGAATTTCTTGATCCGTTTCTTTACTTCGTAATTCCAAGAGATGTCCGCGATGAGATCCTTTACCGGAGCAAAGGCGCGCATTGGTTCGATGGTGACGGTCTCGTCGAGCGGAATGGTGTCGAGCCGCGTCATGCACATCAGCTTCGGCATTCCGTTGATCTCGGCTGAACACGATCCGCACTTTCCAGCCTTGCAATTCCAACGGCATGCGAGATCAGGCGCCGTTTCGGCCTGAATCTGATGAACGGCATCAAGCACGACCATACCTTCGGAAACATCCGTCCGATAGTCGACCATCTCACCGCCCTCGCGGCCACCGCGTCGAATGCTAAAGGTTGCTTGAGTCATTAACCCATCTCCTCTATCACTTGTTTCAACTCCAACGGCATTTCCCGTATTGGAACGTGCGATATTTGCATTTTTCCGTCGACTTCCTTTACCGCGACATTGAACTTTGCAAACGCCGGATCTTTGTCCGGGTAATCGTCGCGAAATTGCCCACCTCGACTTTCTTTGCGTTCGATGGCCGAGAGCGTTATCGCTTCGGAAACTGTTAGCAAATTGCGCAGGTCCAAAGCGGTGTGCCAGCCGGGGTTGAAATCGATATTGCCCGGCGACCAAGACTTCGATGCCCGATCCTTTAGTTTTTCGAGGCCGACCAAAGCTTCCTGCATCTCGTCTTCGAGCCGAACGATTCCGACGAGTTTCTGCATCATGTCCTGAAGGTCGTGCTGAATTCCGAATGGATTTTCGCCGCCTTCGCGGTCGAACGGTTCAAGCGCTCTTTTTGCTTCGGACTCGATCAACGTAGAGTCGATCGAACCGTGGCCGTTCTCTTTCGCGAAGTGTGCGGCGTACTCACCGGCCCGCTTTCCGAAGACGATTAAGTCCGAAAGCGAGTTTCCGCCGAGTCGATTCGCACCGTTGATCCCGGACGCGCACTCGCCTGCGGCATATAGCCCAGGAAGCGTTGAGGCCTGCGTGTCTGCGTCCACCCGAATACCGCCCATGATGTAATGCGTAGTCGGCCCGACCTCCATCGGAGTTGTTGTGATGTCCAGATTCGCCAGTTGAATGAACTGGTGATACATCGACGGCAGCTTTTTCTTGATGTGCTCCGCCGCGTTCGGAAGTTTTTCCTTAATCCACGCGATGTCGAGATACACACCGCCATGTGGCGAACCACGTCCCGCCTTTACTTCACGGTTAATGCATCGTGCGACGTGGTCGCGGGTCAGCAATTCAGGCGGGCGGTTCGCGGTTTTGTCGCCCTGCGTATATCGCCAGCCTTCTTCTTCGCTCGATGCGGTCTGGTCCTTATAATTACCGGGAATGTCGTCGAACATAAACCGTTTGCCTTCGCTGTTCCGCAAGATGCCGCCTTCGCCACGAACGCCCTCGGTAACTAGAATTCCTCGAACGCTCGGCGGCCAGACCATGCCGGTCGGATGGAATTGGATGAATTCCATGTCGATCAGCTCGGCACCCGCGTGATATGCAAGAGCGTGTCCGTCGCCGGTTCCTTCCCACGAATTTGACGTGATCTTGTAAGCACGCCCAACGCCGCCAGTCGCGAGAATTACAGCCTTCGCCTTAAATACGCGAAAGCGACCGTGTTCACGTTCGTATGCAAAAACACCAACCACGCGGTCGCCGTCTTTGAGCAGCGAGATCACAGTCACTTCCATATGGACGTCGATGCCCTGATGGATGCCGTGATCTTGTAGAGTCCGTATTAGTTCTAATCCTGTACGGTCGCCGACGTGTGCGAGACGCGGATAACGATGTCCGCCGAAGTTACGCTGGTTGATGCGGCCGTCTTTCGTCCGGTCAAACACTGCGCCCCAGCCCTCGAGTTCGCGGACGCGGTCGGGAGCTTCTTTCGCATGCAGCTCCGCCATCCGCCAGTTGTTAACATACTGGCCGCCACGCATCGTGTCGCTAAAATGCACCTTCCAGTTGTCGCGATCGTCGTTGTGGCCCATCGCCGCCGCCATTCCGCCCTCGGCCATCACCGTGTGCGCCTTGCCAAGCAGCGACTTGCATATCAGCCCGACCGAAACGCCGGACGAAGATGCTTCGATAGCCGCACGCAAACCCGCACCACCAGCACCGATAACGAGAACGTCGTGTTCAAATGTTGTGTATTCAGTCATCATTAGGTCAACCGGGTATAGCCGGAACCGGGATCCGAAGATCCGGGTCGTCATGTATAAAAGTGACGTTCAAGTTTCCGTTAATGATGTCGTCCGCGCCCGTATTCCGAGCCAAGGCTTCCAAACTTTCTTCATCGAGTGATAGAGCCGAAGCCGCTAAAGCTTCTTTAAGCTCTATAAGACTTTGGCCAGCGACTTCAAAACTAATGCTGATCGCGGTGTTTGAAAACATATGAAAGTCGATCAAGTCTGCATGGCCAGTCTGGAAAGCGTCTCTTAGTCGAGGGAGCATTGTGTGCCGATCTATTCTAGTGAACCCTTCGAGCCTTATGTGCCGAGTAAGAGTCATTCGTTACAGAATCCGGTAATCAGTAAACACGCCCATTGAACACATCCGAACATAAAAGTCAGTAAACCCGACCCAGAACAGCGAGAACCAAGCGAACATCATATGTCGTTTGTTCAGGCTGCTGACGCAGTCGTACGCCTTCTTTTGGATCGGGCGGCCCGAGAGTACGTTTCGTGCTCCGCCGATTAAGTGACGTAGGCTGTGGCAGCCAAGCGTGTAACTGCCGAGCAAAATTACATTGGTGAGCAGAACGAGCGTGCCGACCCCAATTCCGAATCCGTCATCGAACCATAATGCATTCCAAACGTCGTACGACAGAAAGACAATGAACGCCAATGCTATATAAAGAAAATATCTGTGCGCGTTTTGCAGGATCAGCGGGAACCAATTCTCGCCGCGATAACCGGAACGCGGTTCACCGACCGAGCAAGCTATCGGGTCGGCCCAGAAGGCTTTGTAATACGCGCCGCGATAGTAATAACAAGTAAACCGAAATCCGCCCGGAGCCCAAAGGATCAAGAATGCGGGCGTAAGCGGCAACCAAGTCGGGATCCAACTCGGCATCGGGCCAAATATCGCGTGCGGCGATGCGCCGAATATCTCAGGCGAATACATAGGCGACAGATACGGCCCAAATGTGTAGTGCTCCCCTTGGAAAGCGGCCCACGTCGAATAGACGATAAACGCGGCGAAACCCAAAAACACCAGCAGCGATTGAAGCCACCACGCGTCTCGACGCATCGTTTCGCCAAAGCCGCGTCGGGTGATCTGAACCAAATTTGAAGCCATTTAGTGTTGGTAATTCGTGATCCAATTCGCTCGTCCTTCGAGCCGAACCATGAAAAATGCTTAAACTGTTCCCTAAGACCAGAGGAAAAAGGAATCCTAGGAGCTATCAATACTTGTCTTACGTTTTAAGCCATAACTCTCCTAAAGTCAAGGATTTCCAGTAACAATCGCAGATAACATATTTGTGCTGATCGTCTGGAATCCAAACATTGGACAAACCAATCCGTACATTCACCAAGTCAACGCAATTTTGGCCGCCTTTGTTCGCCGCCGAACACCGATCTCGGGAATTCGGATCCGCGATTTGGTTTCGGCACGATAAACTCGACCTACGGTTTTACCAACCGGCAGATCCAGTTTGGAGCACGGCTTGGGTTCTAGACACGTTTAGGCAGATTCGAGGGTTTAGCAGCGGAGATTGACCAGCCTTTAATGATCGCCCATCTCGAGGCACGATCAATAGAGTTCTGCTGCTAGACCTCGAACATCTTGTTCTTTTATTTGGCGTGAACGATAATCTCATTCACGCCATCTTTGTCTGATGCTCGTTAGAACGCTTAAATCATTTTTGGTCGTATTCGCCGGAGTCGCTCTTGCGTTCAGTACTCCGCGAATCGAAACGGTCGAACCGCCGAACTGGTGGGCCGGACATTCGATCGAAACGGTGCGGGTTATGGTTCGGGGGCATAACCTGCAAGGTGCGCAGGTCGAATCGAGGATCTCAAATTTGAAGATCTCAAATCTAAGAATAAACGAGCGGGGCGATTATGTTTTCTTTGACGTTTCAATAGCAAAAAACACAAAAGTCGGAAAGTATTCGTTCGATCTGAAAACCGCTTCAGGAACAACGAGCATTCCATTCGAAGTTTCAACTCTTCTTGGCTCAGAGTCAAAAAACCGCGGCCTGACAAACGACGACGTCATTTACTTGATAGTGACCGATCGCTTTGCCGACGATGACCAAAGCAACAACAAAGATGTTGACCGATCAAATCCGAGAGCTTGGCACGGCGGCGATTTTCGCGGCCTAGTTTCAAAGCTCGATTATTTGAAGGAGCTTGGCATAACGGCCATTTGGTTAACGCCTTGGTACGACAATCCTGATGAGCCGAATCGTTGCGGAGATCCGTGGTGTCCATATACCAACTATCACGGCTATCACGCGATCGATTATTACGCCCTCGAAAATCATTTTGGCTCGATGGCCGATCTGCAAACACTTGTCCGCGAGGCAAACAAAAAAGGCATCAAGATAATCCAGGATCAGGTTGCCAACCACGTCGGCGTGCAGCATCCGTGGGCAAAGGCTCCGCCGCTTCCAAATTGGTTTAGCGAATTTTCAAAGAATAGCTTCAACAATTCAGTCTTGATGTCGCCTAATGCTTCGCAGGCCGAACGCGATAATCTGGTCAGGGGTTGGTTCAACGAACTGCTTCCGGATCTAAATCAGGACGAACCGGAGGTATCAAAATATCTGATTCAGAATGCGCTCTGGTGGGCGGGCATGACGGGTATCGATGGCATCCGCCAGGACACGATCCAATATATGCCGCGGAATTTTATACGCGATTGGTCGGCGGCAATACTGAAGCAATATCCAAAGTTCTATTTGGTCGGCGAGGTGTTTGAAGAAGACTCGGCACAAACGGCTTTCTTCCAGGGTGGACGTAAAGGCTGGGACGGCATTGATACCAACCTGCCAAGCGTTTTTGATTTCAAACTTTGGCGAACATCGCAAGAAGTTTTCACGGGCAAAAAGCCTGCTCGAGCATTGCGTGATGTTCTGAAATATGACGGCCTTTATCCAAACATCAATCGGGTCACCACGCTGACCAACAACCACGACACCGATCGGTTTATGTCTTTGCCAGGTGCGACGCTCGAAGGTGCGATGATGCACACCGCGTTCATACTTTCGACGCGGGGAATTCCGCAGCTCTATTACGGCGAAGAGGTCGCAATGACCGGCGGCCATGATCCTGAAAACCGCAAAGATTTTCCCGGAGGATTTGGTGGTGACCAGACGTTTCAATATACGATCGGCAATCCGTCTATTTCACGCTTTCATTCTTTCGTGAAGCAATGGCTGAGACTTAGGAGCGGAGATATCGCATTGAAGTCTGGGCGAACGGTCGATCTTTTTTATGACGAAAAAGCATACATCTTTGGTCGTGTGGTAGAAGAGGACCGCACTAAGCGAAACCGCTTGAACCATTACACTGTTGTGGCTTTCAATATTAGCTCAGGGGCCAAACCGATCAACATTGGCTCGATGTCGCTGGGCGAAGTTGATCGGCTCTCACAGATCGTAAACGCGTCAAATGAAAACCGTTCGTTTCCGCCGAATGGTAGAGTGATTTTTCAAACGAATGAATCGGGCGAGGTAGTAATTGTCCTTCCTCCCCGATCGGTTTCTGTTTTTCAGCAGCGGATACAGATCGTGGTTGAAAATTGACTTTAGGGGGAAATTAGAAACCTCCCCGATTCGAAATCTTACTTAATGAACTTTCCAAGAGCATCAGGAATTCTCCTTCACCCGACATCTTTGCCTGGCGATTACGGCATCGGTGATCTCGGGTCTGAGGCATATACGTTCGTAGATTTTCTGGTCGAAGCCGGGCAGACGTATTGGCAGATCTTGCCGCTTGGTCCGACGGGTTATGGCGATTCGCCGTATCAATGCTTTTCGGCATTTGCGGGAAATCCGTTGATGATCTCTCCGGAAAAATTGGTAGAAGACGAATTTCTAAAGCCCGAACAGATCGCCGATCAGCCAAATTTCCTTTCGCACAAGGTCGAGTTTGGTGCCGTTTATGATTGGAAATCAAAGCTTTTCCCGATGGCGTTTGAGGGCTTTCATCACATTACAAGCGTTGACCTGCGTGGGAAATTCGAAACTTTCGTGCAGGAAAA
>JBGTKQ010000138.1:0-11206 GCA_041744555.1 Pyrinomonadaceae bacterium | reverse complement strand
CGGGCATTTGCTGAATCGTCTGCTAGCTCAGTACGTCCGGGCTTCATTCTTTGAACGTGAAAACGGAAATAGAAAAGCGGAGCTGTCGAGCCCCGCTTTTCTATATTCTCGACATCTATATAGTTTCTATCTTTCCAGCTCTGCTGGTGCCTGATTCGTTACCAGCCGTCTAAAACCTACGATCCGATTTTCCCAATATCCCTTAAAAAGTGAGTAAGTTATGCCTTTACTCGATGAGGCGTGGTAAAAGCCGTTCTCATCCGCAACGATTCCCATGTGGCCCAGCTTGTTCATAAACACCAGCGTGCCAAACTTGAAGCGTTCATCGCCAGTGACCGGTTCAGAAGATGCCCAAAGACTTCGTGCACTTGTTCGTTCAAATCGAATTCCTGCATCGTTAAAGACCTGCCAAACAAAACCGGAACAATCGTAGCGATTCGGTCCTGTTGACCCGTACAAATACGGAATGCCGAGGCGGCCGGAGATTGCACCCATCATGTCATTCGTGACCGATGAGCTGTAAATCGAGGACTTCGTGCCTTTTACCAGTGAATTTATAGCACGCGACTCGCCGGTCTTCTTGACCAGCGGTGCAGGTGCTACGACGATATCGTTTGTCAGGGTTGGGCGGGCATTTGGCCCATTGATCGGTCTTGATGAGGTAAGCGGCCTCGTAGTGTCAGGTTGCACGGCTTGTGGTTGATTGAGCGGCCTGCTCGAACCGGATGTGACAACCCTTGGGCGATCTTGGGCGGCTGAGCTAGAAACGAACACGGCGATGATGAAAAGCGGGCAAACGGACAGATACGAGATCTTCTTACAAAAATTCAAAACGTAATTCTCCTGAAGTTTATTTTTTACAGACGGGACTGGAGTGGGCATTGGCGAAAATTTCGCCTATTAAAACACAGGCTCAATGCAAGTCGATTTCCTAAAATGGGGAATCGATGAATGGCCCCTAATGTCTGCTTGTTTGTTTTTTGAAACAGTCTGATAATGCCGGAAGCCACTTTCGAAATTAGAGTTTCGATGAGCCTCAAACGGCCGACCAATGGAAAGACTAGCATTTCCTATCGCAAGAGCGCAAGCAGGAGCAGTTGATTGGGCAGACCGCTTGTTTGGCTTGAACCAATGCATCCGGCGGACGGAGCGGATGAATTCTCGTTTCGGACCGCCCCGCCTGCCTTTTGCCCCTTCCGTTGCCAGAAGGGAAACTGTGTCTCCGCCGCGTGTTCCTTCAGTTGTCTTTGTGTATGCGAATGAGAAAGAGTCAATCGGATCGGGATTCCAGAAACGGATGATTTGGACTGGTCCCAGAGTTTCGACAAACAAAAAAGCCGGGCGATCGCCCGACTCTTCCGAGTTCAAAATAATTTGAGTTTGATCGCTTATGCCGAGAACGACGTTCCGCAGCCGCAGCCGCCGGTCGCATTCGGATTCTCAAAGGTGAAACCTGCTCCCATCATGTTCGAAGTGTAATCGACTGTGATGCCATTAAGGTACTGGGCAGAGAACATATCGACAAAGAGCTTGATCCCGTACTTATCGAGAATGAAATCGCCTTGCTTCGATTCTTCCTCGATGTTCAGGCTATATTGAAATCCCGAACACCCGCCGGGAACAACTCGAACGCGGAGTCCTGCGGTTTCAGGAAGATCGTCTTCAGATGCGAGAAATTTTTTGATCTCAACTGAGGCCGCTTCCGTTACATTCATTTCCACACTAGGTGCTGTAACTGCTGACATAATATTTTTCGTCTCCTAACAAAAGTCGGGATCCGCCGAAACGAATCCTTACATAAAAATCAATATTATAATTCATTCGTAAAAAATACAAGTAATTGCGCACCGAAATCCCCCAAACCGGTGCCTATTGTTTGACGTAGTTCGGATCAGCACCGTAAGCCTCGCAGCACGCAAGACAGTTTTGCAAGAGCCTATGCTTTGTTTTGCCGGGCCACTCGATGTACCATGTACGACCATCCGGGGATTCGCGAATTATTTGGCGGGCGTGCTTTACCCGATAATTCAATTGAGGGTGGAAATACCAGTAACCATCGGGGGCGGTCCACGCGGTGAATCCATTTTCATTTACGAGGGTTTGAGCCTGAATTCTTCCCTGAGCTCCGCCGATATGCGGACAGACCTCGAGGTTTTGCTTTACGTTTTCCAGATTTGCTTCTTTCACCGCTTTTGAATAAGTATCAACAATCGAGACAAAGATCGAAGCGTAACCGAAGATCTTCTTGCCCGTTTCGTCAAGTACCTGGCTCTTAAGAGCATCTTTCGCCGCGCCTTGGAACTCGGAACTGATGGTTGTACTGAATGCTTTAACTAATTGATCTCCCATTTTATTTGGCCTCCCGGTCTTATAAAGTAACTAACGTAGTGATCGGTGCAGCGATCGAAATTCGAAACGACCTTCTCATTCCTATCTGACAAAAATGCTCGGTAACGCTCGGTCTCCCGCCAGTCCAAAATTCTGGATCTGCGTTCCGGAAGTTGAACCTGATACAAACCACGTTGATCCGGCCGAACGATAGACTGTCGGGTCAAATCTACCGTCTCCGTCATAATCTCCGGGAGCCGGTATGTCTCCGCTGGACCCGAACGGAAATCCGTAAAAGGTATTATCTTCGCTACGAAGTATGAGCCAGAATCCGGTCGAGGGACGCCAATAGGCTACGTCTGTTTTTCCGTCGCCGGTATAATCACCGGGAACCGCTTTATCAGTCGAAGATCCAAATATTAGGGCTGAAACACCGCCCGAGGATCTGTTGATCCACCACTCACCGCCTGAAGAACCGTTTGGCCGATATATGGCAATGTCGGTCTTTCGGTCTCCATCGTAGTCAGCGGAAACAGGAAGATCGCCCGGAATACCGAACTGATTGATATCGATCTGCCCGTCGGCCGAACGGAGAATGAACCAGTTGCCCGTTGCGGCACGAAAGACCGTCGGGTCCGATCTCCCGTCACCATCGAAATCACCCGGCGACGGAACATCAGTACTTGAGCCGAATGGGAAACCATAAAAACTATTGTCCTCGCTGCGGATTATGTACCAGTAGCCGGTTGAAGGCCTGAATATTGCGATGTCCACCCGTCCATCACCCGTATAGTCTGCCGGTACGAGCGTGTCGTTGCCGAGGCCAAACTGAACAGCCGGCACTTGTAGATCGCTGCTTCGTTGCCACCACCATTCGCCGCCGCCTGCTCCATTCCGAAAGATCGAAATGTCTGTCTTGCCATCGCCGTCGAAGTCAAACGGAGCATTGAACGTGACCGAATTTGCGGAATAGAATACTCGTTCGATCTTGCTTGCACTCCGAGAGGCATCAGGATAATAGCCGTTGAACCTAATATATTTACCGGAATGTCTTCCGTTCCAGGTCCAGGTCGCTCCAAAGGATCTTGGGACATCAGCGAGGAATGTGTAGTTTACGCCGTCGTTCGACTGTTCGAGCACGACACGGCCAAAATCAGTTCCGCGTCCTGTAAACTGCATTGAAATGGAGGTTTGGGCGATGTTTGCATTGTCGAATGTACCAAAGCTTACGTCATTCCAACGAGCAATTCTTGTTCGTGTCGAGCCTTCAACCGACGTAAAGGAACCAGCGATAAGTAGCATACCGTCGCTTTGATATTGAAGGTCAAAGACCGAACCATTGTTTATCGCGGGCGTGTACGAAGCCACAGTTCCGGTATTTATCACTTCTGCAATGCCGGGCTCAGAAGCTCCGTTTATTTGGGTGAAATTCCCACCAATGACAAATGAACCACCACGTGTTGCTCGAATGGTCGAAACGACCCCGTTGGCCGTGTTTACAAAAGAAGGGTCAATGTTCCCATTAGTTTCAAACCGGGCGATATTCGACTTCACCCCGTTGTTATTCGCCGAGAACGAACCGCCGATGGTGATTCGGCCTGTTGAATCGATCGCGATCGATAAAACGCGGATAAGCTGGGAGTTAAACTGTGAAAGCAATGGGTTAAATGCCTGATCTAAAGTGCCATTAGGGGTAACGCGAGCAAAGCCGGTTCTGGGAGTGTTCTGAATATTTGTAAACCATCCGCCAACGACGATGGTCCCATCCCTTTGCAGAGAGATATCGTCGACACCGCCCAACATCATCGCGGTGAAAGAAGTATCGCGTGTACCATTCGCGTTAAGCCGAGCAAAACCGCCGGTCGATTGCCCGGCGACGAACTCGAATTGACCGCCGACGAGTATCTTGCCATCAGGCTGTATCGCGATGGCAAACACGCTGCTATTCAATATCGGATTAAACGAAGTGTCTCTCGAGCCGTCTGCATTTAGGCGCGCAAGGAATGGCTGTGTTGCACCGGCGATCTGTGAGAAATGCCCACCGACCAAGATCTTTCCGTCTTCCTGAACCGCTCCGCATAACACTGCTTCGCTCGGATTGGGGTTCGTGAAGGTTGCATCGTGCGTCCCGTCCGGGAAAAGGCGGGCAACGTTCTTTTGTGCGATGCTGTTTATCTGGTCAAAGGTCCCGTAGATCATTACACGGTCATCGGGCAAAACGTTCATCGCATTTACCGATGACGTCGTAGCGCTCGTCAGCGGTGCTGAAAATGTGCGCTCGACCGTTCCGTTTCGGTAAATGCGGGCGACACGGCTTCTGGCGTTCGAGCTTACGTTAGTAAAGGCTCCGACCGCCAAAGCTTTCCCGTCACGCTGGATCACAATGCTATTGACATTTCCATCGAACGCAGGGACATAGGATTGGTCCAGCGTCCCATTCAAACCGATCCGGGCGAACCGTGAACGCGTCGTTCCGGTGACCGATGTAATTGCGCCACCGACCAAAAGTTGTCCGTCGGTTTGAAATTCTAATGCATAGACGCCGCCTGCTGAGGTAGCGGTAAATGCAGCATCAATTGAGCCATTGGTATTAAGAAGTGCTAATTGTGGTCGACTTTGGCCCCCGATAAAAGGAAAAGTTCCACCGACTGCTATCTTTCCATCGCTTCGCACTGCAAGTGCTCGAACACCACCGTTCGCTCCAGTTGTGAAACCGCTGTCGAGTGATCCATCGAAGTTCAAACGGGCAAGGAAATTGCGCGTTACTCCATTGACTTGAAAGAAGCCTCCGCCGATCATCACCTTGCCGTCGGCTTGTATCGCGATCGCATCGACCTGAATGTTTGCAGAGGCGGTGAACGAGTTGTCGATCGTTCCGTCTTGGTTGAGCCGGGCGATCATACTCCGCGGAACGCTGCCGATCATTGTGAAATTTCCGCCG
The DNA here is from genome assembly GCA_041744555.1 of Pyrinomonadaceae bacterium. Classification (GTDB taxonomy): domain Bacteria; phylum Acidobacteriota; class Blastocatellia; order Pyrinomonadales; family Pyrinomonadaceae; genus OLB17. The sequence continues at coordinate 5,937 of JBGTKQ010000138.1, read as the reverse complement.
ATGATCAGCTTTCCGTCAGGCTGAAGTGCCATCGCGACTATCGGGCCATTCGGGGCGGTGAAAACTGCGTCCACAGTACCGTTCGAGTTGAGCCTGGCGATATTGGCGTGATCCACGCCTCCTACTTGCGTAAAGCTACCGCCGATCCATAATTTGTTGTCACTTTGAACGGCCATAGTTCTTACGGTTCCGTTTACGTTTGGATCCGCAAATCCAGAGTCTAGCGAGCCCGTTGGAATTATCGCCGCAACGCGGGTTCTTGGAACTGAATCGACGGTGGTAAATTCGCCGGCTATCATTATTCGGAAGTCGGGCCGGATCAACACCTTATGAATCGTGCCATTCACGTTCGGAGCAAAACCGTCATCGATACCGTACGCTCCAAAAAACACCAAAGGGGCCGACAGGATCAAAAAGATCGCCATCAACCGCGAAAGCTCGATATTCCTAACAACTAGCGATAGGAATGCTAAAACAATGGTTTGCTCTTCTCTCATTTTTCGTTCTCTCTTTTTTTTCGATTTGATCACTAACACCAAGTAAGACTAGATCTTTTCGAACGGCTGGCATTTCAACGAGGCCGAACTGCATCACTACGCGGTCGATCATGTAGAAATGGTTCAAAAGGACGGAATAATTTAGAGAAAGAACTCGTAAAAATTTGTGCTAGAATCTTTGCGAATTATATATGCCTACAGAAGTCACGAAATTGCTGAATGAAATTGGAACAGGAGCTAACCGCGAGGCTTTGGACAGACTTGTGCCGATCGTCTATAACGAGCTACGGAGATTAGCGGGAAGTTTTTTGAATCGTGAATATGCAGTGTCCATACAGACAACGGAATTAGTTCACGAGGCTTACTTTAAGTTGACAAATCAGCGTTCCGTCGATTGGGAGAATCGAGGTCAATTTTTTGCTATCGCGGCTCAGGCAATGCGGCGAATACTGATCGACGCGGCGCGTTCGCGGCACTCGATAAAGCGTGATGTCGAAAAACTTCCACTCGACGATGCTCCAACGATCTCTGTCGAGGTTGACCGGCGGTTACTCGATCTGGACGAAGCTTTGCAGGAATTGTCTGTTCTCGACCCAGATCAAGCCCGCGTTGTTGAATTACGATATTTCGGCGGTTTGACGATCGAAGAAACTGCTGATGTATTAAAGATCTCGCCCGCAACGGTTAAGCGCGAGTGGTCTACTGCACGTGCGTGGTTATTTGATCGCATCACAAATGTTTGAGCTTTCCTTGACGAATTCTACGCGTAGTTGACCGAGATCGAATATGAACCCTTCAAACTGGAAATTAACGAAAGAAGCACTTGCGACGGCGATGGAATTGCAGTCTGATCCGCGGCAGGATTTTCTTGAGAGCCTTTCCATCGATATTCGTTCGGAAGTTGAACGACTACTTGCGGCTGAAGAGAATGCGGAAGGATTTATCAACGATCCGGTCATGGTCGAACGCGGTATGGTAGTCAAGTTAACCGAAGCCGATGTCGTCGAAGGCTCAACTATCGACGGCTATCGTCTGGTGCGGAAGATCGGATCGGGCGGTATGGGAGACGTTTATCTGGCCGAGCAAAGCGGGGAAGGGTTTTCGCAGAAGGTCGCACTGAAACTGATAAAGCGTGGAATGGATACAGGAGCAGTGCTCAAGCGGTTCCTAATGGAACGACAGATACTTGCGAATCTTGAGCATCCCAACATCGCCCGGATGCTCGACGGCGGTTCGACCAATGACGGCTTGCCGTATTTCGTGATGGAATACGTCGATGGCGAGGAGGTCAGAGAATATTGCAACGCTCGAAAACTCGGACTTGTTCAGCGGCTCGAACTGTTTCGAAAGATATGCGACGCGGTTACAAGCGCTCACCAAAAACTTGTCGTCCATCGCGATCTGAAACCGACAAACATACTGGTAACCAAAGACGGTGAGCCAAAGCTGCTCGATTTTGGCATCGCAAAACTTACTTCGCCAGATTGGAACGCCGACACGAACGAAGCGACGATAACTCAGTTTAGGATAATGACTCCTGAGTACGCATCGCCTGAACAGCTTTCGGGTGAGACTACCGCGACATCGACCGATATTTACAGCCTCGGAGTTGTGCTCTACGAACTACTGACCGGCGAACGGCCGCATCTTTCGCGGGGCAAATCGCAAAAGGAGATCGTGGACAGCGTGCTGTCATCCGAACCGCCAAAACCGTCGACGGTAGGATCGGAGCGCATGTCGCGAGAAAAGGACGAAACTGGCTTTAAGCGATCCGACGAAACCGCGTCGTTAAGGCCCGAAACTCGCCAAACCCGTGAGATCGTCGAGCCGAGACATCTCCAAGGCGACCTCGATAACATTATTCTAAAAGCTATGCGCCGTGAGCCTGAACGCCGATACCAATCGGTGCAGGAGTTTTCCGAAGACATTCGACGCTATCTTAACGGGCTTCCGGTGTCGGCGACGGCCGATTCGAGGTTCTATCGATTTAACAAGTATTTCAAACGGAATCGAGCAAGTGTGGTCGGTTCGGCCGCTGTAGCAGTTTTGCTGGTGATCGCAACCGCGGTTACGGGTTGGCAATACACCGTGGCCCAGCGTGAGAAGGCTGCTGCGGAGCGACGGTTTGAAGACACTCGTTCATTGGCGAAAAGCGTTCTATACGAACTCTACGATTCGATCGATGCCATTCCAGGTACAACAAAGGCAAAAGAACTGTTGGCTTTGAAGGCGATCGAATATCTCGACAGGCTCGCCGCCGAGGGCAATAACGATCCCTATTTATTGACGGAACTCGCTGACGGATATCAGCGGATAGGCGATATTCAAGGCGGCTTGAATCGTTCGAATCTCGGTCAAACTACGGAGGCCAAAGACAGTTACTCCAAGGCCCGCACCTTACGTGAAGCGGTCGTGGCAAGCGGGGCAAGTGACCCCAAATTTCGTTTCAAACTCGCGATGGCCTATACGAAAGCAGGGGAGACGGATTATAGCGAAGCCAATGTTAAAGGTTATTACGACAATCAACTGCGGGCTCTTGAAACACTAAAGGCAATTGAATCTGTTCTGCCCGACGACGAAGATTACCTTTTCGAATTAGGTGCAAGTTATGCGAACAGCGGCCGGGCAGCGGCGACAAATGGAAATGTCGATGAGGGCATTGAATACCTCACAAAAGCTGAAACGATCCTTAGCGATCTTCATAATCGGAACACGTCCGACCTAACCCGAGCAATGGCCGTCTCGACTGTGAATGACATGCTTGCGGACCTACACTCTTCATTTGGCAGAAAGGCCGAAGCGTTGGAATACCTGAAGCGATCCGCTTCGTACATTTTCCCGCTCATGCAGACGAATCCGGATAACGCCGACATACGGCGTAGCTCGGCGGTTACCTACTACTCCATTTCAAAAACTGAGTGCGATCTGGGAAGCTACGACAAGTCTCTAGTGAATGCTGAAAAAGCGATCGAGATATCGGAAAGTCTATTAAAACAAGACGAACAAAATGTCGAACTCAGTTTGATATATGCGATGTCTCTTTACTCCAAAGCCAGGACTCTCGTAAGGTCGGGTAGGCCGACCGAAGGGCTCTCGATTCTGGAGGATGTACTTCAACGGGCTAAGGCTTTACAGGAAGGCGATCCGAAAAATGAGATCACCCGAGTCCGGACTGCATACGTTGACGACGAGATTGGCCGTGCCTCATTAGCCGTCGGGCTTGCCGAAACTAATAGGGCCGCGAAGGTAACAGCCCTGCAAAAAGCGCGTTCGTCGCTTCAACGGGCGTATGACTCGTACGAGAAATACGGCAATGCGATGGTCGGCGAGGAAGCGAAAGTTATTGACCAAGTCGCTGCTGAGATAATCAAGTGCGATGCTGCTCTAAGAGCCGCATCGAACCGGTGAGCTCAGCTTGCTCGCGATAAAATCACAAGTTCCGGCTTCATAGCTTCGATAGAGATCTGTCGGGCGACCTCTTCGGCGACGTTTTGGAACGCTGCGGACTGGAGCGAATCCGGCGATGAGATCACGACCGGAATTCCTTTGTCGCCGCTTTCGCGAACTTCCATACCCAAGGGCACCTGGCCGAGAAAGTTCAGGCTATACTCGTCCGCAAGTTTCTGTCCGCCGCCGGTACCAAAAATGTCGTAGCGGTTACCGGTGTCCGGTGCGATGAAATAGGACATGTTCTCGATAACGCCGAGGACGGGAACCGCGACCTGCTCAAACATCTTGACTGCCCGGCGGACGTCCGACAGCGAAACTTCCTGCGGCGTGGTTACAAGGACCGCCCCTTGGACGGGAACAAGCTGGGCTAAACTCAACTGCACATCGCCAGTTCCAGGCGGCATGTCCACAATTAAATAATCAAGTTCGCCCCAATTCACGTCCGACAAAAACTGTCGGACAACACCGTGCAGCATCGGCCCGCGAAGGATCATCGGCTTGTCGGGCGGAACGAGCACGGCCATCGATATCATCTTTACGCCATGAGCCTCGATCGGCTGAAGTTGGCCATCCGCAACCTCAGGCTGGTCGTAACCGGTGCCGAGCATCATCGGAATATTCGGCCCGTAAACATCGGCATCCATAATGCCTACCTTCGCTCCTTGTTGAGCTAGGGCGACTGCGAGATTGACCGCAACCGTCGATTTACCAACTCCGCCCTTGCCGCTTGATACGGCAATAATATTCTTCACGCCCGGAATCGCAATGTTGTTCGCGATGCCGCGGCCCTGCGGAACTTCGGCATCCATCGTGACCTTGACGCTTGTCACGCCCTCAAGCCCGCGGACGATCTCGGTCGCCTGTGCTTCCATCTCTTCTTTAACGGGGCAGGCGGGCGTGGTCAGGACGATGCGAAACGAAACGTCACCGCCGCTTAGCTCAATGTCACGGACAAAACCGAGGGTGACGATGTCCTTGCGCAGATCGGGATCGATTATCTGTGCAAGCGATTCGAGGATTACTGCTTCTGATAGTTGGCTCATAGAGGACTTTCTGTTGCTTAGGTTAAATAATGATTGTAGCAAATCCCAAGTCTTCTTCGGAATAAGTGAAGGTGATAAGTAGGAGGTTGTAGGGAAATCAAACCTATCATTTCTCACCTTTAACTTTTAACATCTTCCGAAGTGGTGTCTTGACCGGCGATTTTCTAAGATTGAATAAATGGATATTGATGCTTATAACCAAATCCGGTCCGGCGCTATCGGATTTATCGAGCTGCCGCGAGGGTTGATCGCCGTCTGGGGCAAAGAGGCCGTGCAGTTTCTCGATGGGCTGATAACCAACGATATGAAAACGCTTGAGGACGGACAGCAGATGCTCGCAGCGTTCCCAAACGCCCAGGGCCGTCTGCTTGCCGTCGTTCGTATTCTTCGCCAAGGCGACAGGTTTTTGTTTGAAACGGAAGAAGCGACACGAGAAAAGCTTTTCAATAACCTGTTTCGGTTTACTTATGCGGGGGATTTCTTTGTAGAAGATATTTCAATCAACTATCGTTATATTGAATTGATCGGTGACCGTTTGCGGATTCTTCCCGAACATTGCCCCATCTTTCATTGTAAAACTCGAACCAGCTATTTTATCCCGAACAAAACTGCCGAAAAGTTAATCGCTGGCCTTCCGGAGCCAGATACCAACTTCATCGAGATAACTGCTGACCTAAACGAAACGCTCCGCATCGAATCCGGCATTCCACTTTACGGCGTAGATATGGACGAAAACACTATCGTTCCCGAACTAGGCCTTGATGGTCTTATTTCGTACAACAAAGGCTGCTACATCGGCCAGGAGATCATCGCCCGCATCCACTTCCGCGGCCACGTCGCAAAACACTTAACGGGCGTCATGTCAGAATCCCGACGTGTCGGGACGATAACGGGTTTATCACCCGGCATCGAGCTGACAACACCGGACGGCAAGAACGCCGGCCGCA
>JBGTKQ010000137.1:0-17917 GCA_041744555.1 Pyrinomonadaceae bacterium | reverse complement strand
TGCCATTCAAAGCTTTCGAGCGGGAGCACTTCGCTTGACGCGTCGCGGAGTTTTAGTGTGCTGAACGCAACAAAAAATATCGCGAGATTAAACATCGCTCCGCCCAAGATCACCAGCCAACCGGGAGCCAAGCCCACCTGGGCACGGTTGAAAAATATTTCCCAAAACCGCTCGCGGTCGAGCAACGAAACCGTCGGTATCGGCGACGGATGAATGTAGATCTTGAGGGCCCATGAAAGAGCAAGCAAGATGAATATCCATAAATAATTTGCCCGCAAGCGGCGCCCGACCGCTTCCCATTCGCTGATCGTAAAATGCGGTGAAATCAAGTCTGCCGAAATGTGATCGGCCCATTCCTTGTCCGGCGGCAAGGTCTGATGCGACAGCATCGGTGCAAAATAACCGGTTTCTAGAATACGCACGCGATTCGCCCAAACCTCGTAATAACGGTATCGCCGGGCTTCCATAAATAGGAAGATCGAAACTAGAATGGTGTTGATGGGTATTGCAAAATGCGGATTGTCCGGCGAACTGAATACGAACGAAAGCGTGGCACCGGCAGTGATCACGGCCCAATTTGTCGTCGCATCAAGCCGATTGCGCCATACGTTTGAACGCGAAACTTCACCGCGATAAAAGTGGACCATCGCCGTGTTGAATTCCGCGGGCTGCAGTCTCTGAGGAATACTAACAGGCGTTGTTCGCGGTTTTTGGTTACGCTTATGCACCTCCTCGGCGAATGCCTTGAAGGAATTGGGGACCGCGGTCACGTGGATGTCGTCGTCGGCCGTTTTCGTCCCGGACCGAACCTCATCATTCATATTGCTGCTGCGGGTTGCGCTTGGCGGAGAGAGGCGTTTTCAGCCATCGCTTAAACAATAGGATTACCATTTCCGCTATTATGATGCAAGAAATTCACTAATTTAATGGCATTTGAGCGTTTTTGCCTTGCGGACTTTGCTCCTTGGCGTCCAAACTCGTCTCACCCAAAGCCGCCGAGCTCGAAAAAAGAGTTTCATAAAATACAGGGAAAACCGTTAGAATCCAATTTTGACAATGCAGACAGATGAACATTGGATGAACCGAGCTATCGAACAGGCCCGAGCCGCCGCGGCGATCGGCGAAGTACCCGTTGGTGCGGTGATAGTCGATATCGACGGACGCGAACTCGCAGGGGCCGGCAACCGCACTATAATCGATTCCGACCCGACCGGTCATGCAGAGATCCTTGCGTTACGTAAGGCCGCAACGGCCATCGGCAACTATCGCCTCGGCGGGTGCACCGTATATTCAACGATAGAACCATGTGCGATGTGCGCAGGTGCGTTGGTAAATGCCCGTATTTCCCGACTTGTCTTCGGCGCAACCGATATTCGCTTTGGTGCGGTCAAAACGCATTTTCAGATATGCAGCAGCGAATTGCTCAATCATCGCATCGAGGTAAAATACGGTTTGCTCGAAACAGAATGCCGCAGCCTCATGCAGGATTTTTTCCGCACCCGCCGCAAATAATTTACACTCTGGACACTTTCTCCTTTCTCCTTTATCCTTTATCCTTTACCAAGTGCGGAGAGGTGCGAGAGTGGATGAATCGAGCAGTCTCGAAAACTGCCGTACCTTAACGGGTACCGTGGGTTCGAATCCCACCCTCTCCGCCATTTTGATCTTGGATTTATCTTGAGCGGGTTCGCAGTCGCTGAATCGCTTTTTCAGGATTTTTTAGCTAAACCCGGCGACGCTTCTTAAACATAAAACAATCAGGAGGAAAGAAGACTATGCCTTTAACTAAGAGGTTGTCTGCAGAGTTTATCGGTACTCTTTGGCTTGTATTAGGCGGCTGCGGCAGCGCCGTACTCGCAACTGCATATCCAGGGTTAGGGATCGGCTTTGCAGGTGTTTCGCTTGCATTCGGCCTAACAGTTCTGACCGGAGCCTACGCTCTCGGCCATATTTCCGGAGCCCATTTTAATCCGGCGGTTTCGATCGGTCTTTGGGCCGGTAAACGATTTCCGGCTAATGAACTTCTGCCCTATATCATTGCCCAAGTGCTAGGAGCAATCGCCGGTGCAGGTATCATATATTTGATCGCGAGCGGGAAAGTCGGCTTTTCGGTCGCCGGCGGATTCGCCTCAAACGGTTTTGGCGTCTCGCCCGGCTCACCCGGCAGTTACTCCGCACTAGCCGCATTCGTCGCTGAGGTCGTGATGACCTTTTTCTTCCTGATCGTCATTCTCGGTTCGACCCATGGCCGCGCACCCAAAGGCTTTGCACCGATCGCTATCGGTCTTTGTCTAACGCTGATCCATCTGGTCACGATCCCGGTTACCAACACATCGGTCAATCCGGCACGTAGTACCGGCCCGGCGATCTTTGTCGCGTTGATGGGCGGAAGTTGGGCGATCGAGCAACTATGGATGTTCTGGTTGGCCCCAATTCTCGGTGCGATGCTCGCCGGGTTCTTTTATTTCTGGCTGAGCGAAGACGTGACTGTCGGCGAAAATCTCGACGAACATATTGTCGGCAATGAGCCGGACGAAGCCTAGTTTTCTTACCGCCACGGACCTACGCGAAACTAAACAGAGCAACAGAGTTCTTAAAAGTCTGTGAACTTTCGTGCTTGGTTCGTGGCTGGATCTATCGCAAAATCATTCAAGAATTTCGTCCCTAAACAGTACGGAGTATCCGCAATGACAAAGAATAATCAAAACCTCGTTACCACGATCATAGCTCTTTCGATGTTGCTCAGCATTTCTCTCGGCTGCCGCGCGATCGCGGACCGTATCAAGGAGAATGCCGAACCAAGCAGTACACCGATCGCAGGTGAGCCGATCAAGCCCGGTAAGCCGACCGGTTCAACGAGTGTCGAAGGCGACCTTACGGAAAAGACGAATCTTTATATCTCCAAGTGCGTCAATAAGTATTCGAATTCGATCATGAACAGCTACCAACGTTATACGTCGTGGCTGCGCGATCCGAAAGCGGGGCCCACTGGACGGGAAACACTCGTTTACGGACTTTACGAAGTTACCGGCGACGGTTCGGATTGCGAAGCTGCGATCAAAGAGGCGAATGATTCTGAACCTGATATGCCAGCGGTAGAACAGGCCGGCGAGAAATACATAACGGCACTGAAGGAAGCAGCGAAACAGGTTGCCGATGTCTATCCGTATTACAACAAGGACGATTACAAGGACGACGGCTTCAAGAAAGGTAAGGAATCTCACAGTGGACTTATGGCGGCGTTCGAAGCCTTCGAAGCGGCGAACAAGGATTTCACGCTCGAAGTAGATAAGCTTGAAGACGAGGTCGCGAACAATCGCCTTGAGCTTTATCGAAACGATGCGTCGAAGAAGTTTGCATTCGCGGTAACCGATTTCAATATCAAGGCGAAGAAAGGATTGACCTACGCGTCTCGAACCCCGTACAAAGATTTGAGTGCTGACACCTTGCAGACTCATATAGACGAGATCGATAACGCTACCGCCGAGATGAAAACAGCCGGCACCGGCAATACGATGGGTTCGACATATTTCTCGTCTGCGGACAATTACGTTAAAGCAATGAAGGATCTGATGCGGCGTGTTCGCGACAAAAAGCCGTTCAGTTCGACCGAAGCAAGCTGGGTCGGAACTTCTGCGGGATGGATGGTCGAAGGCTCACCGGACAAGGTCGTTCACGAATATAATTCATTAGTACGTTCGAGGAGTTTTCTAAGGCTCTAGATTTTGGTAACTTATATTCCGAGGAAAGGTGCAAGAGCGGTTGAATTGGCAGCATTGGAAATGCTGTGAACCTCAAAAGGGTTCCGTGGGTTCGAATCCCACCCTTTCCGCCACAATTTAGTAAACACGAAGGGCTCCGCTTGGAGCCTTTTTTGGTTTCTTACAAATCTTTGCAAAAAAGACAGTTGGTACGTTTAATAGTTGCCATATAATCTCAACTGCCTCATTTAATTTAATTCAAGGAAGTAAACCCAATGTTGAAAAAAAGCTCGACTCTTGTTGTTATTTGCTCGCTTTTGATCTTGAATCTCGCGCCTGCGGCACTTGCCCAGGCTGAACCGAAAGTTATCGAAAGTTCCCAAGGATCAACAGCTATTTCAGAGAAGCCGGAGCTCAAGACCTTGATCGCAAACGCCGACAAGAAGGCTTCCGACCGTACCTTTGACCCGGTCGCGGCGGACAAGACCCACGAACGCTCGCAGGCCCAACAGAAAAAAGGGTGGAGCACCCAGAAGAAATTGATCGTAGCCGGCGTTATCGTAGGAATTGCGGCCTTAGTCTTCGTACTTGTTAAATATGGAAAGGATTGTATTCGCAGCAGTCCAGCTGGCTGTACACCGGGGGTTGACGAATTTTGCACCTGCGAAGAGTACGAGCGTCGGAATCCTTGAATGGTGAGCAAGTAAAGACGTTTGCGAAAAACTTAGTTGCGGCAACTTTATCCTTTCGCCTGAATCCTATATTCTTAGATTGGTCTCAGGCTCCGCACAAGGGTTGTGGTGTGAACTCCGCTAGGCGAGGAATCGAGCAACGGCAGCATTTTCACTCTGTGTTGCGGTTAAGTCTGAGGCCGCTAAGTTTGAAAGAGCTCATGTTTACGGACATGGGCTCTTTTTAGTTGATCGAGCGGTCAGTATGCTAACTTCATCGAGTTCATATACTTGAGCAGCACTCTTTGTCGGCGTACAACTCGTTTGCGGTTCTTTTCAGGATTAAAAACATTTAGCGGGCTCGGGATCATCGCTGCGAGAAACGCAGCCTCTTCGCGCGTAAGATTGGAAGCGGACTTTTTGAAATAATGCCGAGAAGCGGCCTCGGCGCCGTAGATACCGTCGCCCCATTCGATCACATTCAAATACACTTCAAGGATTCGCTTCTTCGAAAGATTCCTTTCAATGAAATATGTGTAGATCGCTTCCCTGCCCTTACGAAGGAAATTTCGATCTTCGGATAAATACAAGTTTTTTGCTAGTTGCTGGGTGACAGTCGAAGCTCCGCGCTTAAATGATGGTAACGGCGGTATCCAGTCATCGTCCTTCGGTTTGCAATCGGGTTTTGAGACATTGCTCGCCTTTGCTACCGCCTCACATTCCTCGCGTGCTTCCTTTTCACCTTCCTTGACCGCCTCATTGTAGGCCTTTTCGATCGCGTCCCAATCGAACCCATTATGCTCAAAGAATCTCGAATCTTCTCCGGCCAGAACGGCACGATGGAGATGCGATGATATCTGTTCTATAGGCGTCCAGATCATGTATTTTCTAGGTTCTTTTCCGGCAGCTTTCGCCTCGGAGATCCGGTGCTCGATCATCGAGGTCGTTTCCGGATTCTCTGTGTTAAGCCGGGAGATACCCGGAAAGGTGACCAATTCGTACACGAGCCATATACCGACCGCACCCACCACCATCAGAAAAAGAACTTTTGTCCAATACCACATATTATTCAGCCCGAGATTGAAAATGGTGAACAGAAAATGTCGAGCGTAAGACCATAGCCGTAACCCGAAACTTCTGATATTCTAGCACGCACTGGCTTTGATTTTCCGTTATCCGTTTTCAATTTTCAATTTGAATTTATGGCAGATATCGATATTGTTGTGGCGGTAATTCTCGGTGGTGGTGCCGGTTCTCGGCTTTTTCCGCTGACCGGCGAACGTTCGAAACCGGCGGTGCCGCTAGGCGGCAAATATCGTCTGATCGACGTTCCGGTTTCCAACTGCATCAATTCGAACGTGACCCAGATATTCGTTCTCACGCAATATAATTCTGCCTCGCTTAACCGGCATATCTCGCAGACATATCGTTTTTCTAATTTTTCCTCGGGTTTCGTCGAGATACTTGCGGCCGAGCAACGAAAAGACAGTCCGAATTGGTTTCAGGGCACGGCAGATGCAGTTCGCCAGATAATGCCGCATCTTCGCGATTGGCGCGTCAAGACCTTGTTGATCCTTTCCGGAGACCATCTTTACCGGATGGATTACAAGAAGTTCCTCGCCCGGCATTACGAAACAAAGGCGGATGTGACCGTTTCGGTTATTCCCGCAAACCCGTCGGACGCGGAAGGTTTCGGCCTACTTAAGGCAACTCCGTCGGGAAAGATAATTGAATTCAAAGAAAAGCCGAGAGGCGACGAACTTCTTTCGATGCAGGTTGATACGACGAACTTTGGATTGTCGCCCGACGAAGCTTCGCGACGGCCGTATCTTGCTTCGATGGGTATCTATGTTTTCAATTATGAAAAACTCGTCGAATTACTGAATGAAGATGAATCACGGTTCGATTTCGGCGGTGAGATCATTCCGGCAGCGATCAAGAATTACAATGTCCAGGCCCATTTATTCAACGATTACTGGGAAGATATTGGAACCATCAAGGCATTCTATGATGCTAATCTCGACCTAGCGTCGCCGCTCCCGAAATTCAATTTCTTTGATACTGCCGCGCCGATCTATTCCCGTAGCCGCTACCTGCCACCATCGAAATTGCAAGGCTGCGACATCGATCAAACGCTTGTTAGCGAAGGCTGTATCATTAACGGGGTTTACGCGCGGAACTCGATAATCGGACTTCGAAGCAGGATCGAATCGGGTGTACGGATCGAAAATTCGATAATCATGGGCTCGGATTATTTCGAGTCGATCGAAGAGTTGCAGACCAATCTTGACGCGAATCATCCGAATATCGGCATCGGCCGAAACACCGTGATCCGGCGCGCGATCATCGATAAGAACGTTCGTATCGGTAAAGACATCAAGCTTGTAAATTTACGCGGGGTCGATAAAGAAGATTGCCCGAACGGATCATATTACATCCGCGACGGAATTGTGATAGTTCCCAAAGGTGCCTATTTAAGAGACGGAACTGAGGTTTGATTTTAGGCTTGGGTTGAAGCGGTCTATTTTACGATCGCCACTTTTGATTCCGGTACAACGTACGTACTTCGCGTCTTAACAGCAACGTTTTCAACATTGACCTTAACTTTTATCTTCCGTGTCTGCCCTGGTCTCGCATCTTCCGACGGGTAGTAACCTATCGAATAATATTCACGCAATTCGCTGGCGATCGTCCGGAATGCACTGTTCAGATTTCCGAGTGTTGTCGCCATAAACTTCCGTCCGCCCGTGCGAACAGCTAATTGTTCTAGGTATTCATCAGCGAACTGATATTCTTCGGCCGAAGTTCCCTTATCGCTCGGCTGCATGATCATCGGCCCCGGCATAGGAAACGGAAATTTAGTACCGGATGAACCGATCGGCGGAGTTGTCTGGCGGCTGTTGTCCGGCATTCGAATGACCGGCTTATTCTTCATCGCCTGAACATCGGCAAACGTATCGTAGCGGATCGGGTAGATCAAAACATCGATCTCTGAGGCATCGCGAAGATTTTTGCGATCGTGCGAAGTCCGGCTCGTTGTATCGACGCCGTCGGAAAAAAGGACTATCGCCTTCCGGCCTTCGATCGATCGCAATTGCTCGTTCATCACTAGATCCACAGCTTCATAAAGACTCGTACCCGTCGATATCTTTGTACTTCGGATGGCTCGGTAAATCTCTTTTCGGTCGCTGGTCGCGCCGCAATGCAGATGTATGTCACCATCAAACGACATCACCAAGATACGATCTTCCGGACGAAGTTGGTCTATAAACGCGATCGCCGCTGCCTGTATCTCTTCGATCTTGAATACGGTGGAATAGCTCATATCGAGCATTAGTGCGACGGTAAAGGGTTGCGATTCGTTCTGAAAATGCTCTATCTGCTGGGCTGTATTGTCGTCAAAAACTGAGAAATCGTCTTTGAACAGACCGCCAACAAAACGTCCCTTTCGGTCGATCACGCGGACCGGCATCGTAACCAAACGCGTTTCAACCGAAATAACATCGTCGGATTCGACCGTGTTTGGATCGGTTTCTGGTGCAGGCGTCGGGGTTGCTACCGGCTCAGCTGGCCGTTGGTTTGCTCGTTCTGGTCTTGGAGTTGGGGGCGGGACACGCCTCGATTGTGAAAAAGCATCTAAGGAGAAGATCGCTAAAGCTAAAATACTTAGGATGTGTGGTCCAAAACGCATAAGGGGGAAACGCCCGTCCATTCGGCTTCGATGCACTATTGAACAAAATTGGATGTCCCGGCGGAGAAGGAAATCTGCTTCACTCGCCGAGGACACACACACAGCCAAACTTTCGTTAACGACCGGCGAAACGGTTTTCACTCTGACCGACAATGTAACTTGTTTTCGCCCGCACTACAACGTTTGGCCGGGTCACGCGAATTCGGATCTGTTTTCGTTCACCGATCGAACCGACATCTTCCGGATAATAACCGACCGAATACTGCCGTCGAAGTTCTTCAGCGATGCCCGAAAACGCGGCATCGAGATTCACACTGGAATCAGCCTCAAACTTCCTACCGCCGGAATTTTTCGCAAGCGATTCCAGATATCGATTTCCCGTTTCATATTCCTGCGACGATGAACCTGCGGGCCCGCGACGCATCGTCGGAATCTGTCCGCCCAAAATAATACCTAACACGCCTCCCAGGCCCGTTTGACGTCGTCCACCGCCTCCGCCCCAGCCGCCGCCGCCGCCGGAATACTGGCCCTGCGTGTTGTAGCGGATCGGATAAATGAGAACTTCCGTCTCTTCTGCGTCCGACAAACTTGATTGATAATTTGTCCGTCTTGAAGTCGTATCGACGCCATCCGTAAAGAGCACAATAGCTTTGCGTCCGGAGATCTGTGCCAGTTCGCGGCTTACGACCTGCTCAACAGCTTCATAAAGCGAAGTGCCGTCGCCAAATTGTGCTCGTCGGATCGCATTGCGGAGTTGGTTCCGATTACTCGTCGGCTGGCTTAAAACGCGGATCTGATCATCAAATGCGACAACCATCACGCGATCGTTCGGACGCAGCTTTTCGATGAAAGTGATCGCAGCATTGTGTATCTCATCGATGCGAAATGCGGTCGAAGGACTCACGTCGATCATGAGAGCTACAGTGAAGGGCTGTTCGACCGACTGAAAATATTCTATCTGCTGGGCTTTACCGTTCTCGAAGATCTGAAAATCACGCTGCGTAAGGCCCGTAATAAATCTGCCGTCGCGATCAAGCACTGAAACAGGCATCGTTACCAGATTCGTCTCGACACGTATGACTTCGTCTTCACCGCTTCCCGGGGTTGAAGTTGCCGTCGGCCGTCGCTGTCCGCCGATCAAAACGGGCGGGCGTTCGTCAGACTTGTATATTTCGTCCTGAGGGTCTTCGACGGCAACGCTCGGCGTAGGTGTCGCTACGACTCGAGGTCGTGACTGACGGTTGGTCTGGGGGAAAGTGGCTAAACTCAATGTCCCCAAACAGATAAGCACAAAGGCGAATCGTTGCATAACTAATAGTCTCCGGGCAGTGATCTACTTTGGGGAAAGCGTTCGTTATGACGATTTTATGGCTAGGATAGTTGCTACTTTTTTTGGGTCAGCGATTGTCGAGCTGTTCGATCGCGAGATCGTGAAAGCGACGGCGAACGGAGTTTATGTTAACGAACGGAAGCGAGTGGTTGTGAGTACGGTTTGTGAGCAAAACAAAAATGCGGTCTTTCACCGGATCGATCCACAGCGATGTTCCCGTAAACCCGTTATGCCCAAAACTTTCCGGCGACATCTTTGTTCCGGCGGTAGAATCTTTTGTCGATGCAAGCTGAAACGCGAACGAACGGTCTTCGTTCAGTCCTTTCGTGAAATTGGTACGAAAAAGCTCGCAGGTTTCAGGCTTCAAAAGCTTTGTATATTGCGGCAAGAACTGCAGAGCGATCTTGAAAACCTCTTCAGCTGTCGAAAACAAACCCGCATGACCCGCAACCCCGCCCATGAAATAAGCGTTTCCATCATGAACCTCACCCCAGATCTGATAGGCCCGAAAAGCCGAGTCTAGGTCAGAACCACCTGCGGTAGCGGGTGGTTGAAGATAGCCTTTCTCGATGCAATTCTGTTTTTCGTACGCGTTCCCAAGTTCGCTCGCACTAATTCGCTTCTTCACGTTCTCGGACGGATTAAACTGTGTGTCGCAGAGGGCCAAAGCTTCAACAGCTAACAAACGGAAAATATCCTCAAACACTGTCTGAAAAATCTCCTCTACTATTAAGCCCAATACAATGAAGTTTAGATCGCTGTAAACAACTCTTGAATCAAACGGGTATTCAAGTCCTTCCTCAGCAAGTCCGGCGAAAACGGATTTCGCGAGATACATGGGTTTCCACGCCCTAAGGCCCGATGTATGCGTTAGCAAATGCCTGATCGACACCTGTCTGTCCGCTGCGTCCAAAAGGAGCGGGAAGTAATTTGAAACCTTATCCATAGGTTCGATTACTCCATTTCCGATCAACCGTGCCGTAATCAACCCCGTCACCAACGGCTTCGTCAGACTCGCGAGATCATAGATCGTATCGAGTTTCGCGGGAATCAGTTCAGGCGTAACAACAGCATTTCCGAGAGCGTCATGAAAAACGATCTCGCCTTTTTCCGCGACCAGATAAACCGCCGAGGGAAAATCGTTCGCCGCGATACTTTCGCTCAAGTATGCTGAAATGGCCTCGTTCATCTTAACAACATCCTAACTTTTTGCGCCGAAATTGACACACGCCGCCGCGCAGGAATAGACTGCTCGTCTAGTTCCCAAAGGAGACAATTTTATGAGTAAAGTAGAATCTGCTGATCTAATACTGAAACTATACGACCTGCGTCGCGAAGAAACGATGCGGAAAGCACGCAACTGGATCTGGGGGTTTAATCCAACCAGCGCACAGGAGTACATGACGACGATGATGGACCCGGAGGTCGGCGCATATTTGCGAATGGTTACGTCCTATTGGGACATGGCCGCCGCGATGGTCAACCACGGTGCGATCGACGCCGAACTGTTCAATGACACCGCCGGCGAACACATGTTCATCTTCGCAAAGGTTGAACCGTTCCTCGCCGATCTGCGAGAAATGTGGCAGGAACCGAAAGCCTTCCATCACCTCGAAAAGGTCATACTCGACCAGCCCAACGGCGCCGAGAAATTGAAAAAGACCCAGGAATGGATCAAGTCAATGAACGAACAAATGGCCGGCCAGCAAACCAGCGAAGCCGCCGCGTAAAATATACAAAATTTTCCAAGGGGTCGAAGCATTTCTAGCTTCGACCTTTTTTATTCACCAGTTTTCGGTTTTCAGTTCAGAGTCGAAATACTGGAAACTCTTAACTCTCTACTCGAAACTGGTGATCAAACATTCAGCTTCGAAACGTGCTCCTCGATCTTCTCAAGCACGCCAACTGCAAGAGCCAAAGCTCGCCGCCCGTCATCGCCTGTAACGGGCATTTCAGAACCACTTTCGATAGCATCAAGAAATGCCGTGATCTCCGAACGCAAAGGCTCTACGTCGTCTATCTCCAGACGATTGATCGAGATTCCCAAAAGCGGATGGGCGGCTTCGGGATTTAGCGATGTAAGCGATGCAAACTTCGTCCCGTAATCTAAAACTACGTAAGCATTAGTTTGATAAAACCTTGTCTTTCTGATCTTCTCGGTGCCGATCCGTGAAGCCGTGATATTCGCGACGGCGCCATTCTCAAACTCGATCCGAGCATTTGCGGCGTCAACTTTATTCGAGATCACCGGAATGCCTACGGCATGGATCGCCGACACCTTAACATCGCTTCCGACCATCCATTGCACCGCGTCGAGATCATGGATCATCACGTCGAGCACTACATCCACATCGAGCGAGCGATTCGGGAACGGAGAAACGCGATGTATCTCAAAATAAAGCGGCTTAGTCACGTGCGGCCGCAGCGCCACCATCGCCGGGTTGAAACGTTCGAGCTGGCCGACCATCAACTTGGCACCAGATGCGTTCGCCGCCTCGATCATTCTATCGGCTTCGGCTAGCGACACTGCCATCGGTTTTTCGACCAATGTGTGAACGCCATTTTTTAGGAATTCACACGCGATCTCGCAATGCGTTTCCGTCGGCGTTGCGATGGAAACTACGTCAACCTTATCGAGCAATTCGCGCCAGTCGGTAAATGCGATTCCGCCATTGTCGGCCGTAACCTGCGCCGCCGTTTCGGCATTTTCGTCGCAAACCCCGACGTATTCGATGCGGCCTTCCTTAGCGAGTTCGGCGTAATTTCTGGCATGATGCCGGCCCAATGAACCGACCCCGATCGCTGCTGCTCTTAGTGTTTTCCCGTCTTTCATAGTTTGAACCGTAAACCGTTATCGGCAATACTTTTATTTTCTGACACGCACGAGATAATAACAACGATGGAAGCAGTTTCCACATTTCTCAGGTCCAGATACTTTTGGTATTCGTTCGCCATTCTCACGGTGTTCGTCTATTTTTTTGGACTAACTGTCCCGCTTCTTGGGCCGGACGAGCCGCGGTACGCACAGGTCGCCCGCGAAATGTATGACCGATCGGATTGGGTAACGACAACGCTCGGCGGTTTTAACTGGTTTGAAAAACCGGCGCTGCTTTATTGGCTCCAGATCGTTTCCTACAACGTTTTCGGCGTGAACGAATTCGCCGCAAGATTTGGTTCGGCGTTGTTTGGATTAGGGACTATTGCAAGCCTTGGGCTGCTCGGCCAAAAGTTTTTCGCCCCAAATAATGATGTAAAGGTCGAGAATGGATTTGGCAACTATCTCGCGCTCATTGCCGCGTCAAGTCTGGGAATAATCGTCTTTTCGCGTGGAGCAAGCTTCGACATTATTCTAACTTTCCCGATCACCGCCTCGTGCGCAAGTTACTTTTTATTTGATCACATTTCGCTAAATACGGATCGCCGGGCACGCGGATGGCTTATCGCGTTTTACTTTTTCATCGGCGTTGCTTTGCTTGCAAAAGGGCTTGTCGGGATAGTTTTTCCGTTTGCGATACTTACGTTCTATCACGTCTTAAGCCTGCGTCTGCCGAAAAAAGATTTCTACATCGGACTGCTTTGGGGCCTGCCGATCGCGTTATTCATCGCGGGTCTTTGGTATCTGCCGATGTACGTGACGAACGGATGGCAATTCATCGACGAGTTCTTTATCCAGCATCATTTTCAGCGATATACATCAAATAAATATCTTCACCCGCAGCCATTCCATTTTTTCTTTTGGGTTCTGCCGCTGATGACGATCCCGTGGCTGCCATTCTTCTTCGCAGGAGTTTGGTCGGGTGCGAAACAGCTCTTAATGGGCGGCGATGATATCGATCTGCGATATCAAAACGTCGCGTATTCGCCGCTGCTCATTTACGCGGCTTCGTGGATCGCGGTGCCGCTGGTCTTCTTTTCGTTTTCGGGTTCGAAACTCCCCGGTTACATCCTGCCTGCGGTTCCGCCTGCAATAATTATCGCGGCCGTCTTTGCTTATAAATGGATCGAGACGCGTGCATGGCGCGATGTGCTTGTAAAAGGTGTCGCGGTTGCAACATTTTTGGTAATTGTCGGATTGTTGATCTTCACTGTTCCGAAATTTGCCGAACGCGATTCGGTCAAATCGCTGATCGCTGCCGCTGACGCTCGCGGTCATTCAAACTTAAAAGTCGTCGGGCTCCACATGATCTCGCACAACGCCGAGTTTTATGCGAGCGGCCGTCAGCTTAGAAATGAAGATGGAAAGCTGAAGAAATTATTCGGACCGATGGAACTTAAGGCTGCAATTGACCAGACCGGCGACGGCCAGATCCTCGTGCTCGTGCCGGTCGAATGGCTCCACGACTTACAAAAACAGACGATCTTTCCCTACGAAGTGATCGCATCAAACGGCGACGTCTCGATCGCAGTCGTACGCAAACGCCCGGACGCGAATTAACTCGATATTTGGGGTCGGAATACATTGTTCATTGTTAATTGCAAAATTGTTAATTGGAAGTAAGCAGATATCTTTCTTCCAATTCACAATTTGCCAATGGACAATTAACAATTTGGAGAATCCGATTCAGCCGTTTGCTGCTCGGCGAAGCCTATCCATTATCGCCGTGCCGATTCCCTGTTCGGCGACCGACTGGCAATAGATGATTGCGATACCGGCACGGTCGCATTCGCGAAAGAACTCGAACATTGCGCGGGCGTAATCTTCTGGTGTCGAGCAGATCTTCATCGCGACAAACGTTCCGACCGGCAGATCGATTCCGATGTACGCCGCTTCAGGCGTGTCCTCAATGCCTGCGTCGTTTTCAATAATTAAAACTTTCGCACGCGGCGCATAATGTTTGTGCTTCAAGCCCGGACTTCGGATCTCGGCAGAATCCTCGATCTCCAATAGCTGAGTTTCCACGACAACCGCTCTCAACTCTTCCAGAGAGACCGCACCCGCACGCAGTAAGACCGGAAAATTGCCGGTACAATCTACCACCGTCGATTCAAGTCCGATATCGGTACGTTCGCCCTTTAGAATGCATTCGATCCGGGCGTTAAGATCTTCGAGAACTGCAGCCCAAGTCGTCGGGCTCGGGCGGCCTGAGATGTTTGCCGAAGGTGCGACCAGCGGAATTCCGGCAGCGTTGATCAACTCTTGAGCTAACGGATTCGCCGGCATTCGGAACGCGATCGAATCCATGCCGCATGTCGCCATTTCCGAAACGCGGCCAGTTCCCTTTGCGACGATCGTCAGCGGCCCGGGAAAGAATTTTTCGATAAATAAATGAGCGTGGTCGTTCAGCTCTGCCGCGATCTCGGCTATCTGCCCGGCGTCGCTTACGTGGACTATCAACGGATTATCGGCCGGCCTTCCCTTCGCCGCGAATATCTTCCCGACCGCCTCGCCGCAAAACGCATTCGCTCCAAGCCCGTAAACTGTCTCAGTAGGAAACGCCACGACCCCGCCGCCGCGAATTATCTCCGCCGCCAACTCAACATCATCCGTAACAACGGTCTCCACACAAAAAGTTTCCACTAAATTCAATAGAAACGCGAGTCCTAATAAACCCTTAAATTCACCTTCCTATCTTTTTTCGTGTTCTTTTCGTGTGATTCGTGGTAAAGGATTTCAAGAATATTTCCAAAAAATAAACTGGAGAAGATCAAAAATGCCGTTACCGGAATTCAAAACCTATCTGGAAGTGATCGATTTCGACGACTTCGAAAGCCTGACCGACGAAGAGATGCTCGATCTTTGCGATCTACAGCTTGAGGCGCTTGAGAAGATCCAAACGATCAATCCCGAAATAACCGACGAGATGATCCAGACTTTCAAGAAAGGCATCAACAATTTCGCAATGGCTTGTCATAAAGAAAGAGAAGCCCACAAGGCAGCGGAGATCGCCCAAAAGAATGTCGAAAGATCAGCCGATGCTTTGCTGATGCATCCCGATCTTCGGGACGGCAAACCGCTGCCGATCATCCCAAAGCGGCGAGGAAATTAGCGTACGGTATAGAAATATTTTGATTGGAGTGCAACCACATGTCTAAACCAAATAAGCGAGTTGATGATGGATATCCGTTCGAAACGGGTGATTGGGAAAAGTGGTCGAGCAAGAAACGGCTCGACTGGGCGATCAATCTGCGGGACAAAAGCCGCGATAAGTTCAAAGACAAATTAAACCTATCGGACGAACAGATCGCCGAAATGTCAGAACAGGTCGAAGCTCTCGAAAAGGTCTATCTTCACGAACAATTCACCGCTGCTCAAGAGGCCGCACGGAAAGCTCCGACGCCCCGAGAATCCGCGAAAATGCTAGGCGAACTAATATACGACCTTTGTGCGAACGATTATTACAAGGCACACCGGATAGGGTTCACAGACACTGACATTGAAAAGATGCGGGCGGATGCCGACAAGTATCTCGCCGATATCGAGGAATGGGAACGCAAGCAGAACGCGAGGAACATTCTCGGTTTTGCTCCGCCGAAACAAAAGCCGGTGCAGACTGCGTCCGAGGACACACCCGACGCCGCTAAGCTCCGTGCCTTTCTGGCGTTTAGCACCGTTGATGACTCGGCGTTAAGGGCCGCAATTGCGAGCGGTGACGAAGACGCTGTCGATCGCGAGTTCACGGCGTGGACCGCAAAGCTCGAAGCCGAAGCCGCCAAAGACCCCGTCATTGCCAAATGGTTCGAAGAGTTCTGTGCCGAACAAGAACGGCTCCTCCGCTGGGACGACACCCTCGGCGACGATGACGACGAGGATGAATAGGTTATGAAACTTCCAAATACAGAACGCGGTTTCCCGGCGGGCGAGCCAAACGACAACTGGACAAAACAACAGTTCCTCGACCTCCTCCGATATCAGTTAAAAAATCTTCTGGCGGACGACCGCAAGCTCTACAAGGCGGCCGGCGCAACCGAAGCTGACGTGCAGGAAATAAAGCGAGACATTGCCCAACTTGACCGAGAGATCCTCCTTGAAAAAACAAAACTCAACTAAACCACCGGTTTCGTTCAGCAATATCGCCGAGAGCGATCCATTATTGAGCTTGGTGCCCCCGGTTTTGATAACGTTCATTGAATTCCTTTACCCTTTCCGGCGGGGTAAACAATGTTGACTGCGTGTTTTCAATATTCGACGCCTAGGCGAAGCATCAATTCGGTGAACCGTGCGTCCCCGCGTATGGGATCCCACTTAGGCTCGACTTTCAGCCAGGGCATCAATCCGGATCTTTCCTGAAGCGCTTTCTCGAGCCAGACAAACGCCTCATCCTTTTGACCAAGGCCGACATACACATACGCAATCAAGATCGAATCTATGTACTCCTTCTTTGAACGCTCCGTCAATTGTCGGAGTATCCTCTCTGCCTCGGGTCGATCGCCCGACAATGCAGATGCATATGCTCGTTCGGCATCTATGTAAGCCCAATTTGGAACGATCGCTCCGGCCCTCTTTAACTCAGCGGCCGCCTCGTCATACCGCCCGGTTTGTGCATATGACTGTGCGATCACCCAAGAGGCGTAAACGAAGCTCGGATCGAGTTCCAGCGTTTTTCGGTCTTGTTCGATAGCCTGATCGTAGCGGCGGGCAGAATAATATGCCCATCCGAGTTCCGAATTGAGAATCAGTGATGTCGGCTCTAAGTTGACGGCACGGATAGTTTCATCGATGGCCTCGTCCGGACGTCCCACGATCTGCAAATAGTGACCGTAAAAGTGATATACCTGCGGGTTTGTCGGATCAAGCTCCTTCGCCCGTCGCAACTCTTTGTCGACTCCCGGCCAATCCCAGTCAAAGAACAACTTCACGATCCCTAGCGAAAGGTGAGCGTCAGCGAGGGTTTCATCAAGCGATAATGCCTTCTCGGCGTAAGTCCGTGCCAGCGGGAAGGTATCTTTTGGCGGGGCGTAGGCTTGTTCGCCAAGCAGGCTGTAGGAGTCGGCCAAACCGGAATACGCCAGAGCGTAGGACGGATCGTTCTCTACCGCTTCCTTAAAGTATTCAATGCTTTTGCGGAACCCATCTTCGGTGTACTTATTCCAAAAGAAGCGGCCCTTCAAATATAGCTGATAGGCCTCGGGATTTGTCGTGTCGCGTTTGATGAGCTGCCGCTGGTCTTCGCGTGACAGTTGTAATCGAAGGTTCTCCGTGATCTCGCGGGCGATCTCCTGTTTTAGGGCGAGCACATCAGAGATCTTTCGTTCGTATTCTTTACCCCAAAGCTGTGCGCCTGTGGTCACATCTATGAGGTCCATCTGAATGTTTAGAGTATCGTCCAACTGGCGCACTCGCCCCATTAGCACCGCTCGGACGTTCAGCTCTTTTCCCACTACTTGCGGATCGATCTCTTTGCCCTTGTAGCGAAACGCGCTATGACGAGCGGCTACACGCAATTGCTTTATCTGGGTCAGACTATTGATCAAAGCTTCCGAGACACCGTCCGACAGATATTCCGTATTCGAGTCGCCACTTAGATTAGCAAACGGCAAGACCGCAACTGATTCGATCGGCTTTCGGGCGTCATTGGAATAGCGA
>JBGTKQ010000136.1:0-13704 GCA_041744555.1 Pyrinomonadaceae bacterium | reverse complement strand
AGTTTCCGAATCTAAAAGCTATCGTTTCAACTCTACGCGAAACGCATTCCGCTAATCGCCATGACCTCGGTGCCGCTTCGCTTTTTGAAGACACCGTCACCGTCGGCCGTGCTATCCAAAATGTTGATGTGATCGACCGCGTCGGCAGCGGCGATGCCTTCGTCGCCGGATTTATCGACAGCATGCTCGAAGGCCGCGGCATAAAACACGCACTCGATTGCGGCATAACGCTCGGTGCCCTCACCATGACCACACCCGGCGACACCTCAATGTCCACCGCCGAAGAGATTTTCGATCTCCTAGTAAAAACCGACGCCAGCGCCCGCCGCTAGAGTTTTGCGGCGAGGTTATACTTTGACTTTGTATCATAGCTGAACGATACTTATTTCGCCTTAACTCTTAGGAGCAAAACCCAAAACTTATGGCTACAAATTACGTTTCATGTCCTAGCTGCCATTCGCAAAATCCCGGCAATTTTACTACCTGTACAAATTGCGGAACAATGCTGCCGATCAGCCCGATGCCTATGCAGCCCGCAGGCGGTTACACCAAGCAAATTCCTGGTGCCGAGAAAAAGATCGCTGCCGGCTTGTGCGGGATCTTGATCGGCGGATTAGGAATTCATAAATTTGTGCTCGGTTACCAACAAGAAGGGATCATAATGCTATCGGTTTTTTTGGTTTCGTTCGTTATTGCGATCATCACATGCGGCATCGCCACGCCGCTCGTAATGATCCCGGGCATTGTTGGACTTATTGAAGGAATCATTTATCTCACCAAGTCCGACGAAGAATTTGTCCAGACATATATCGTAAACAAGAAACCTTGGTTCTAAACGAGTGTTTACTGGAATTATTGAAGAACTCGGGCGCGTTTCGGCATTGTACAACCATGCCGGAGGCGTCCGAATTTCTATTTCGGCGTCGGTTGTAACCGAGGGAACGGTCGCCGGTGATTCGATCGCTGTTAACGGTATCTGCCTAACGGCGATCGATCCGGCACCCTCCGGATTCTCCGCGGATGTGTCTCCCGAAACTCTGGACGTCACGACCATCGGTCGGCTTTCCGTTGGCTCACCCGTAAATCTCGAACGCGCGGTAACGCCGACAACCCGGCTTGGCGGACACGTCGTTCAGGGCCACGTCGATGCTCGCGGCACGTTCATCTCAGCCAATCAGGCGGGCGATTTTTGGACGGTCGCGATCGGATTTCCGCCCGAAATGGCACCTTATCTTATCTATAAAGGGTCAGTCGCGGTCGAAGGGATCAGCCTGACCGTCGCTGCTCTTCACGACGATTCATTCGACATCGCGTTGATCCCAAAAAGCTGGGAAATGACAAATCTAGCGACACTTAACCCAGGCGATCCTGTAAACCTCGAAGCCGACATCATCGCTAAATATGTCGAACGAATGATGTCCTTTCAAAACATCCAAGCCTAATCGAATAAGGCAAGATACGGTTCAAAGATATACAGCCTGTTACGTGTATTCCCGGTAACCTCGCTAATAATTTGATTTTCGACAAATGCGTTTACAAGGCTGCCGGCCGTTTTTTTGCTCAGTCCGGTAATCGTCTCTACATTCTTGACCGACACAAACGGATGTTCGAAAAGCTCGTTTAGCAGTATCAGTCCGATCGCTCCTCGGCGGCCCAAATTTGCAACGATCCGTTCTTCTGTTTCCTTTTTCAAGCTCAGTACCTTGGTGAGAGTCTCTACTGCCTGAGTCGCGGTCTGTTCAATTCCAACAAGAAAATACTTCAGCCATTGCAGCAGATCGTTTCTGTCACGAACTTCGGTCAAATTGTCGTAGTAAAGTCCTTTGTTTTTTTCGAAAAATACCGACAAGTATAAAAGTGGTTTTTCCAATACTCTCTCACTAACCAAATAAAGTGTTATCAGCAAGCGCCCAATCCGCCCATTTCCATCCAGAAAAGGGTGGATCGTTTCAAACTGATAGTGTGCTATGCCGATCCTTATCAAGGCGGGAACATGAATGTCCGTATTGTGCAGGAAATTTTCAAGGTCACCCATCAACTCATTGACATATATATGAGCGGGCGGTATGAACTTGGCATCGGCGAGGGAATTGCCGCCGATCCAGTTTTGGCTCGTCCGAGATTAGCCCGGAAGTTTGTGTGTGCCGCGAACGCTGGAAAGTAAAATTTCGTGAGTTTGCTTTAACAGCCTGGTCGATAATGGAAGTGTTTCCATTATTTCTATTGCAGCGTTAATCGCTTTCGTGTAATTCTGCACTTCGTGCCAATCGTTTCTTTTCTCCGGGCTGATCTCGTCTTCAGGCAAAAGGGCCTCATCCATTTCGGTCTGCGTGCCTTCGATTTTGCTGGAAATAACCGCCTCTTTAGTAATGTGCAGATGGATAAAAAGATCTATATTCGGTACAAGTCTGGCAAATGAGTTAAGCTCACCGATCTTGATCGAAGCCTTTTCCAGAAGTTCGTTAAGCGAGCCGGAGGCCCACTCCCATTGCCGGTTTACGTTTGTCGGCACGAAATACTGGTATCCAAATCCCTTTTCGTAGCGCCCTGCCTCAAAACTCTCAATAGATATGTTTTTATCGCTCATTTAGACATGCAAAGTAAACTTAAAATATTTATAGTTTACTTTATCCCACAAAAGTAAACTTACTGCAATTTAAGTTTACTTTCCAACGCGAAAGTAAACTAAGGGGTTCTTGAGTTTACCTTTGAATCTTTTACCTTTATCGGGAAAAGTAAAAGGCTATCCGAAAAAATCGGATAGCCTTTTACATACTTAGAAATGATGGGCCTATTTCGCTCCGCCGGCGAGTTTGCCGATCAAGGCGAACAGCGGCAGATACATTGATATAACGATCGATCCGATCGTTATACCTAGGAACGCGATCAAGACCGGTTCGATCAAAGCGAGTAGATCAGCGATGGCCGTATCTACTTCTTCTTCATAAAAATCGGCGATCTTACCTAACATCGCGTCAAGCGCGCCGGTCTGTTCACCAACACCGATCATCTGACCGACCATGTGCGGAAACACCTTTGTCGCCTTCAACGGTTCTACAAAATTTTCACCTCGTTCGACACCGGCACGAACCTTCAATATCGCGTCTTCGATAATGACATTTCCAGCCGTCTTCGAAGTGATCTCGAGCGATTGCAGGATCGGAACACCCGATGAAAGCAACGTTGAGAGAATACGCGAAAAACGGGCTACAGCTACCTTTCTAAGGATCGATCCAAAGATCGGCAGTTTTAGCAAGAGTGTATCGATCTGCCAGCGGCCCGATTTCGTCTTGTAGTAAAATTTGACTCCGACCGCCGTGGCGATCAATCCGACGAGCAGCGACAGACCACCCCAACCAGCGAGAAATCCGCTGATGCCCATTACGATCCGGGTCGGAAGCGGAAGAAGTTCGCCCGCACCGAGAAGACCGATGAAGATCTGTTCGAACTGCGGAATAACGACGACCATGATGACCGCGATCGCACCGATCGCAACGGCGATGACCGCTGCCGGATAGATGGATGCCGAAATGATGCTTCGTTTTAGTTTGACGACCTTTTCGATCAAGGTTGCAAGCCGCTGCAAAATGAGGTCAAGAACACCGCCGGTTTCGCCGGCTTCGACCATGTGTGTGTATAGCGGATCAAAAACCTTTGGATGCTTTTGCATTGCCGCGAAGAGCGTTGCACCTTCTTCTACGTTTTGGCGAACTTGCCTAAGCACGTCCTTGAAGAACTGGTTCTGTTGCTGTTCGGCCAAAATATCCAAGCACTGAACGAGCGGTAGTCCAGCGTCGATCATTACCGAAAACTGACGCGTGAAAACGGCAAGTTCTTTCGACCCGACCTTCTTACGATGGCCGATCTTCGGAATCGAGATTACTCGTCCTTTTTCGGTCGCCTGTGTCATCACGATCTGATCGCGCCGTAGAAGGGCTCTAAGCTCGTCCTGGCTTTTGGCTTCTCGCTCACCGGCGACGATCTCGTTCAATCGGTTTCGTCCTTTAAATGCGTATGTTGGCATTGTCGTCTATGCTCCTTTCGTGTCGGAACGCCGGTTCATTGCCCGGCAAAAAGATCTTAACTATTTAACGTTTGGCCGCTGTCCGATCGATCGGCCCTGGGCATACGGGCTGCCGGTGGGCGGCATTGAGGGCTTGCCGGTCGGGCTCGTGTACGAGGTATTGAGTCCCGATCCACGTTCGATTAGTTCACGCAACTCGTCAGCGTTCGAACTCCGATGTATCGCTACGTCGGCGGTTATCGACCGTTTATGTACAAGTGTTGCGAGAGCCTGGTTAAACGTCTGCATCCCGTATTTATCCTGGCCGGTCTGCATCATCGAATAGATCTGGTGGATCTTGTCTTCGCGGATCAAGTTGCGGATAGCGGCGTTCGGAATAAGTATCTCGAGTGCCATTACGCGGCCATCGCCGGTCGATTTCGGCAGCAATGATTGGCACATGATGCCTTCGAGAACAAGGGAAAGCTGAGTTCTGACCTGAGCCTGCTGTGCCGACGGAAAAACGTCGATTATACGGTTGATGGTCGAATATGCGGAATTCGTATGAAGTGTAGCGAAAGTTAAGTGGCCGGTTTCAGCGATACGCAACGCCATCTCTATCGTTTCAAGATCTCGCATTTCGCCGACCAGAACGACATCCGGATCCTGACGAAGTGCGGTGCGAAGTGCTGAACCGAACGAGTGTGTATCGGCAGCAACTTCACGCTGGTTAATAACGCAGTTCTTGTGGTTGTGAAGAAACTCGATCGGATCTTCGATCGTCAAAATGTGATCGTGCCGGTCGATGTTGATCTTATCGACCATCGAAGCAAGAGTCGTAGATTTGCCCGAACCGGTCGGCCCGGTAACCAAAACAAGGCCGCGAGGCTTTTTGCAAAGATCGGAAACTACCGGTGGAAGGCCGAGTGCCTCGAACGATTTGATCTCGTAAGGAATCGCGCGAAAAACGGCTCCGACCGCACCTTTCTGGTTGAATAGATTGGCACGGAATCGTGACATTCCCTTGAGGCCAAACGAGAAATCGAGTTCCAGGTTTTCTTCAAACCTATGCTTCTGTGCATCCGTCAAGACCGAGTAAGCAAGCCTCTTTGTATCTGCCGGCGTCATCGGCGGAATGCCGGGAAGGGCCGACAAGTGGCCGTGAACCCGGATCTGCGGAGCCGAATTGGTGGTCAGATGGAGGTCGGAACCGCCGGCATCCGTCATCTTTTTAAGAAGCTCGGGCAGCGTTATTTGCGAGGCGACATTTTCTGTCTGTTCGTAACTCATATGGCGGGTGGTCGGAGGTAGCCGCGGCTCGTTGGCCGACCGCGGCTTGGTTATTTTGATAAGAGTCTAGTCTTTGGTTGCTTGTTGAACACGGCTAGGTGCTTGCAGCGAGCGGATCACGTTCTCGGTCTCTTCGGCAACTTTTTCAGCTGCTTCGGAAGTTGAGTTAGTCGTTACGCTGTAGATCTTGCCGTTAGATTCGGTGAAGTAGAACATGCGCGATTGGATCGTACCGCTGCGTCCTTGTGACTGTGCGACGACGACATAGACTGATTTTCCGCCGATCTCTTTCTGGTAATCATTGACGACCCATCCGTTCTCACGGATCATTCGATTGATAACTTCACGACGAAGCGATGTTGTCGCTACACCACCAACCGCTCGGTTACGGCCCGTAGCAACAGTGTCACCCGTTGCCGAACCTACTACTGTGATCGCGGCGGAACCGGCGTCGTCGCCGCGTCCGTTCTCGACCTTAAATCGAACCTCGGAATCGTTCGCGGTATCTGCCTGCCAATTTTTTGGTGCAGCTTCGCCGGACGGCATCACTACAGACTTCTTTGGCTTTTCGACATTCCGCTTCGCTGTCGATGCCGTTTTGCTTCCGTCCACTTCGGTCTGTCTGGCTTTCGCCATACGCATTTGCCGCAATCGAAGCTGACGTCGGCGGTTTGCCAATGATTTCTTCCGGCGTTCTTGGGCGCGGTATAGCTGCCACCATCGCTTGGAATATTTCTTTACGCCTTTCCACTCTCGCTTTTTCTTGTACTTGCGAGTCTGTTTTGAACCTGCTTCCGCATATTCCGTTGCCAGCGGAACGATCGTTCCAATGCCGATCAATAAAGCTATCGATAATGCTATTGCCCTTACCATACATCCTCCATTGGTGTTAGATCACCGTTTCTTTAACGACCTCTTCGATCGTCGTGATGCCTTCGCGGATCTTG
The DNA here is from genome assembly GCA_041744555.1 of Pyrinomonadaceae bacterium. GTDB lineage: Bacteria > Acidobacteriota > Blastocatellia > Pyrinomonadales > Pyrinomonadaceae > OLB17. The sequence continues at coordinate 7,464 of JBGTKQ010000136.1, read as the reverse complement.
CAAAGACCTGACTCGCGAAGCGTTATCATTCCAAGTTCGATCGCCTTCCTTCTCAATTCGATCGCACTGGCTCCGATAATTATTAGTTCACGAAGTTCATCAGTGATTTCCATGACTTCATACAGACCCACGCGGCCTTTATACCCCGTGTTCAAACATATATCGCAACCGCGGCCCTTATACAGCTTTAACGTCTGAGCTTCCTCTTTCGAAAAACCGACCTCGAGCAAGCCTTCGGCTGGTACGTGTACTTCTTCTTTACAGTTGGAACAAACACGACGGATGAGCCGTTGTGCCTGGATCAGGTTGACGCTTGTCGCAACCAGGAATGGCTCGATACCCATATTCACGAGTCGTGAAATGGTTGATGGGGCATCGTTCGTATGAAGCGTTGAAAGCACCAGATGGCCCGTCAATGCAGCTTTGATCGCGATCTCGGCCGTTTCAAAATCGCGGATCTCACCGACGAGAATGATGTTAGGATCCTGACGCAGGAACGAACGAAGCGATGCCGCAAAATTAAGCCCTATCTGCTCCTTCATCTGGACCTGATTGATCCCTTCGAGGTTAAACTCGACAGGATCTTCGGCCGTCATAATATTCGTCTCCGGCGTGTTCAGAGTTTGAAGCGCCGAATAGAGAGTGTTGGTCTTTCCCGAACCGGTCGGTCCTGTTACCAGAACCATTCCGTATGGGTTGGCAATATTTCGCTGGAACTTTTCGAGGCTCTCTGGTTCAAAACCGAGCTTGGTCATATCAAGCATTAGCTTGTCTTTGTCCAGAAGACGAAGCACGACCTTTTCGCCGAAAAGAGTTGGAAGCGTCGAAACGCGGAAATCGAGCTCTCGCGAACGTTCGTCAACCTTTACCTTGATCTTGATACGACCGTCTTGCGGAAGCCGCTTCTCTGATATGTCGAGTTTCGACATGATCTTCAGACGCGAGATGAGCGGGTCGCGAAGCTTCATCGGCGGATGCATCACATCGTAAAGCACGCCGTCGATGCGGAACCGAATGCGGAAATCCTTTTCGTATGGCTCCACGTGAATATCCGACGCTCCGCGGCGAAGACTATCGACCATCAATACGTTTACGAGACGAACGACCGGAGCGTCCTCGCTTGCCCGTGCGAGGGTCGCAAGATCGATCTCTTCGTTATCTTGAACAAGTTCAAACTCCTCCTGCCCGGACGAATCGAAATCGAATGTCTCAAGCGACACATCGAGATCGGCATCCGAAAGTTTGACATCGATCTTGGCTGGCTTGCCGCCGTTTTTGACCGGCTTCCCGTTTCGTCCATTCTTCGACCCCGATTTGTCCGCTTCAAATGCGAATGCGGCATCGAAAATATCTATTTGGGTCGAGCCGCTATAGTACTTGCCGATCGACATCTGGATCGATACTTCTGAGGCGATCACCGGCTCAACATTTAGTCCTGTCATGAACTTGATATCGTCCATGGCGAAAACGTTCGTCGGATCGGACATTGCCAGAGTCAGCGTTGCACCGACCTTTGAGATCGGAAGCACACCGTACTTTAACGCCACTTCTTGCGAGATCAGTTTAATGACTTCGGTATCTATTTGGAAGAGATCTAGATTAATGGAGGGAACCCCGTATTGACGAGACAAAACAGCGGTAATTACGTCATCCGAAATAATGCCGAGCTTGACGAGGTTTGTTCCAAGCCGGCCTCCGCTGGTTCGCTGATAGTCCAATGCCTCGCGTAACTGTTGTGGGGTCACAAGATTTTCGCGGACAAGAATTTCCCCTAGTTTTGATGACATCGGTTTTGAATGGCTTTCTCGGGCTGCGATAAGGCAACGGGAAAGTAAAGCGAGTTATAATTAGATAGCGAGGGTGTAAACAACAGTGCTAAACACCGTTGAAACACAATAATAGATACTTTGCACTGAACTGTCAAGCAAATCTTTCTGACTGAATGCGTGTCAATTTAACGGATAATGAATATCGGACGATGTAAACTTTGGAACCATAGGGTGCATCCAACATTGTAAGAGTTTACGTATTCAAACTTGAGAGCCGACGCATAGCGTCGCTTCAGACGTTGATTATTATGTTTATAAAGCTGTCCTTTTTTGCTTCTATCATTCTTTTTTCAGTCTTTTCCGCTGCGGCTCAGGCATCAGCGATCTCGAAAACAGACCTTTCGCCCGCTGAGATCGAGAAAATACTGATGAAGACGACTGAGAACGAGGGTGCATTTCGAGAAGCTCTAAGCAATTATGTGTTTGACCGAAGTGCGACGGTGCAGACGATCGGGTTGGGCGGGCAGATAACAGGACAGTATCGCCGCGATTCTTTTCTCACCTTTACACAGGACGGTAAGCGCTTTGAACGCATCACTTTCGCACCGGTGTCGACGCTGACAGAGATCTCAGTAACTCCGGAAGACCTTGAGGATCTTGGCGGCGTGAACCCGTTTGCTTTGGAGCCGCGAAACTTCCCGCTTTATAAGTTTAATTTTCTGGGAAAAGAAAAGATAGACGAGCTAGACCTCTATGTTTTTGAGGTTGAGCCAAAGGTTATGCCCGATCCCAAAAAAGGCCCTCGTCTCTTCTCGGGGCGTATATGGATCGATGACCGAGATCTCTTGATCGTAAAATCGAAGGGCAAAGGCGTTCCCGAGACCAAAAACGACAAGTATCCGATCGTTGAGACCTGGCGCGACAACATTGACGGAAAATACTGGTTCCCGGTTCTATCTTTGGCAAACGACGAGTTAGTATTCGGCAATGGAAACGTCGTAAAAATGCGGGTAAGGGTCAAGTACGATAATTATAAGCTGGGTCGCACGGACGTTAAGGTAATCGGCGAAGAAGAAGATGTCGTCGTCGAACCGACACCCGAACCGACGCCCAAAAAGCCGTAAATGTCATTACAACCTGCAGCAGTGTGTTGTTGAATTTGGCATATCTTATGTTAGCCCGATTGGTTTAGATGCCCCTGGAAACTGCGTTATCGAAAGAGCTTCCGCGATCGCCGCTCTAGTTTCAACAAGTACGTCCAAAAGCTCTCGGCCTTCGGTCTCAACCGGTGGTAGAAGAATCATTTCGATCGTACCCGAATAAGCCACGCCTTGTTTCTTGCCCATCATCCAGTCCGTATTTCTGATTGCGACCGGAACGATCCGCGAATTCGTCTGCATCGCAAGATGAAACGCTCCTTTTTTGAATGGCAAAAGCTCACCCGGCATCGCTCGTGTTCCTTCGGTAAACACGCCAAACGAATAACCGTCTTCCATAACCGTTCGAGCCTTTGCCATCGACTTACGCGCACGCTCCGGGTTTGAACGGTCGATCGCGAAGATCTTAACGTAGTGCATTCCCTGACCAAAGATCGGAACTTTCAAAAGCTCTCTCTTTGCAACGAGGCCCATCTTATGTCCGGTGTGGAAAAAGAGTGTCGCGGTATCAAGATAAGAACGGTGATTTGAGACGAAAACGAAAGATTCGTTCTGCGAAAGATCTTCGCCGCCGCTGACCTTGATCTTTGCTCCACACGCACCGAGCCAGACATTTGCTCCGAATCGAGCGATCGGATATAGCCAGATTTTGCGATTGATCAGTGCTAAGAAAATGAGCGAGGGTGGACCGATGATCAGCAATAGAAACCCCGCAACAAACCACGACCACCAATAGCGAAGTTTCCCAAGAACCCATGATTTGCTATGCTCCTTAACAAGAAACGACAGCTTTTTGTTTTCCCTAACAGCCAGATAGTCCAAATCGCTAAGCCGGGAAGCCTCGGCCGCTGAAACCTTCTTGTTATGAATAATTTTCGTCTTTTCCATGTACCCGTGTTTGTGCTGATTCTACTTTTTTCTTTGGAAATTGTCGCACAGCCGCCGAGCCCGCGATCCGTTCTGGGATTTACGCCCAGCGATGACAGAACTATCGCCGATTGGACACAGATCCGTGATTATTTCACGAAACTGGATGCTGGTAGCGGGAAAGTTGCAGTAAGGGAATTCGGCAAGTCCACGCTTGGCCGCCCAATGGTCGTCGCGTTCATTTCATCCGAAGAGAACATCAGGAATCTCGATCGCTACAAGGAGATGAACCAGAAACTGGCAGATCCGAGGCGAATACCCGAAGGCGGCATATATGACGAACTGAGCACGATCCTTAAGAACGGAAAGACGATCGTCTCGATCTCGGCGTCGATCCACTCGAACGAGATCGTTGGCTCGCAGATGTCGATGAATCTTGCTTACGAACTCGCGACCGGTACCGATGAAGAGACGAACGAAATACTTGATAACACAATACTTTTGCTGATCCCGTCGTCAAATCCTGACGGCATAGATATCGTCGCCAATTGGTATCGGAAAACGCTCGGAACGAAAAGTGAAGGCACGTCGCCGCCAGAGCTATACCACCACTACGCCGGGCACGACAATAATCGCGACTGGTTCATGCTGAACCTAAAAGAAACCCAAGCGATCACAAAACTCTATTGGCAAGAATGGTTTCCACAGTTCGTTTTTGACGTCCACCAAATGGGCCAAACAGGACCGCGATTTGTAATACCTCCGTTCTTCGATCCACCGAATCCGCGAATCGCACCATCGATAGTTCGCGAGGTTGGGTTGATCGGTTACAAGATGGCTGCCGATCTTCAGGCGAAAAGCATAGAAGGAATTGCTACGAATACGACATTTGATATGTGGTGGCACGGCGGATTTCGTTCGGCACCGTATTATCACAATTCGATCGGCATTTTGTCAGAAGCGGCGAGTGCCGATCTAATGTCGCCGGTGACGATCACCAAGGAGCAAATGCAGCGGACACGGCCCGCTCGTGGGCTAAATTCGCCACTCGAAAACGTGATCTCGCATCCCGATCCGTGGAAAGGCGGATTGTGGCGTCCGGGGGATATAAACCAGATCGAGATAACGGCGTCGCGGGCGTTGCTACAGATGGCGGCAAAGTTTCGCGGTCGATACTTAAAGAATTTTTACGACCTTAACAAGGCAAATCTTAGTTTGAGCACGACCGATCCGAAGGCGTTCGTGATCATCGCCGGGCAGCCAAACGCTGATGCGGTCGCGCGGTTTATCGAGATACTTCGCTGGCAAGGGATTGGCGTTCACGAGATGACCAACGAGCTTTGGGTCAAACACAGTCCGACTGAAGAATTCCACGAAATTCCTCTCGGCAGCTTTTTGGTCTTCACAGATCAACCACAGAAGAACAACATTTTGAGCCTGTTCGAGAAGCAGATTTACCCAAACCGCATAAATGCGAACGGTCAGCCTGATCCGCCATACGACGTTGCCGGCTGGACGCTACCGCTGCAAATGGGCTTAGAAACCTACGAAATATGGGACATTCGCGACCGTGAAAAAATTAACAATACGATCAAACCGGTCTTGAATTCGGCCCAGGTCCGATCACGGCTTGACCTTACGGCCGCGGTCGAGGCATTTCCGAAACTCGCAAATCCGCTAAAGTCGCCGGCTCGCATTGGATTGTACAAACCTTTTATTTCGTCGATGGACGAAGGTTGGACACGACTTGTATTCGACAATCATTCGATCAAATATTCATCGATCTCAAACGAGAACATTCGTCAGGGAAAACTTGATGTCGATGTGCTGATACTTCCCGCCGACTCCGAAACTCAGATTCTAAACGGCCTCAGTGCCGATAGATATCCTGCGGAATTTGCCGGTGGTATTGGTGAAGCCGGAGCAGAGAATCTGAAGAGATTCGTTGAGAACGGTGGGAAGTTAGTTTGCTTCGACGATTCATGCGGACTTGTGATCAAACGATTCGGCTTGCCAATGAAGAACGTCTTGGGCGGCGTTCCGCGAAACGAATTCTACAATCCGGGCTCGATCGTAAACCTCGAGGTGGACACAACGTTTCCACTTTCAAAGGGCTACGTCGCGACCGTTCCGGCGTATTTCACAAACAGCTCCGCCTTCGATGTTGACGACCAAGCAAAGGTAAAAGCGATCGCAAGGTACGCATCGAAAGACACACTTCTTTCCGGTTGGATGTTGGGAACCGAAAAGATCATCGGAAAGACAGCGTTGGCTGAAACGACCTACGGCAAAGGGAAGATCGTGCTCTTCGCATTTCGCCCGCAGCACCGCGGTCAGACCTGGGCAACATTTAGGTTTGTGTTCAACGCGTTAGAGAAGTGACCCGTCAAAGTCGGGCACCTGCTTTACCGCCGCGTACGGAAACTGGCCGATCTTGGTCATTTTGTAGTAGCTGTCTAATCCCGAAATTCCGACCGAAGCCGTAGATTCGAGATCGAGTTGGCCTTCGTTCGCTTCGGCACCGTCCGGAATTATCAGTAATCGGATCGAACCAATGATCAATGAAGTGCCGTTCCGTTCTATCGGGATCTCTTCTTCGATTTTCATCCCGATTTTGATCGAGCTTTCAGCAACGAATGGTGCGGAAAAGCCTTCGACATTCTCCTCGGTCAGCCCACAGCGCTCGAACTCGGAAACGTCTTTCGGAAAGCGCGCCGAGGTGAAATGTGCACGCTCCGCTATTGCGGGCGTCACATGATTGATCGTGTATTCGCCGGTCTCTAAGATGTTTTCAACGGTGTCTCGAGGCATGAATCCTGCCGGCCTTGCGATGAATCCGAGTAACGCCGGGTCGCTTCCAAGATGCACGACCGAGCTAAAGATCGCTACATTTGCAACGCCCGCGGCCGATCTCGTACCAATTAGATTTGCCGGCTTAATCCCCGTGATCGAATTGATCAAATTCAGCCGATATATCCGCTCGAGCTCTACGATTTCTTCGTGATCGATCCTCATAAAGGTTTAGAATGCAAGACTTCCTTGCGACCCAGAAAGCGTGCGTTCGCATTTTTTCCAATAACCAAAAAACGAGGGGAAATAGCCGCTAACCGGAAACATCCATTCGCGTCCTTCCTCCGTTCCGGCGTAATGATGATTTAGCGGATGCTCTTTGTAATAGATATCGATGGGGACGTACTTTTCGATAAGCTCGTCAAACTCACCAACAAACACTTGAATACCGTCAATGTTTTTCGCGAGCGCGAGCAAGAATCCGATAACCTTTTGCGAAACTGGATACTTCTCGAATTGCGAAGGTTCTAGCAAGAGGATTCGATTCGCTTTAACCGAACTATTCCAATTCGGGTCGAGGTTATAGCTGTTATAGATCAGGGTCGGGATACTTCTCTCGATATTCAAGCCGTTCGAATTCGGCAACCTCGTATCCAGCACCGGAACTTCCGTTTTTCGCAGCTCGTGCGGTATCTCCATCGAATCAAAATCTGAATACTCTACATCAAGAAAAGTTCCCCGCTGTTTGGTGTAAAAGTAGCGATCCATGTTCTCCTGATTTGCGAAATACTTCTTTCTACTTGCCGCGCCGGCGACCCATTGCCAACTGATCGAGTTGCTGGCCCAATCACCGTCGAGCAAGTGGTAATACATCCAGCGAG
>JBGTKQ010000135.1:0-16020 GCA_041744555.1 Pyrinomonadaceae bacterium | reverse complement strand
GACGATCTGCGAGCCGCAAAGCAAATTACGTTTGGTTCATTCGGAAAGTACGACGGACTGTGGGGAATGGATTGGACACCGGTCGGACGCCTGATCTACACAACGTCTGACACTCAAAGCCAGTTTCTTTCGCAAATGAATAGCGATGGTTCCGAACAAAAGCAGATCACTGCGCCTGTCGGGTACGACAGCGTTTTAACCGTTACGCAGGGTGGCCGATATATTGTCTTTCATTCGGACCGGGCTAGTACGATCGATATTTGGCGAACTGATATTGACGGAACGAACCCACTTCAACTAACCTTTGGCGGCAAAGGATTCCATCCTGCACCTTCACCAGACGGAAAATGGGTCTATTATCGATCGGCTCTGTACGGGGGTGGCCGACTATGTCGCGTGCCTATTGACGGCGGTGAACCCGAGATCCTAAATGACAAAGAAACCGCATGGATCAGCTTTTCGCCGGACGGTGAATATTTTGCTGCCGCGTATGTCACTGATAAGAGTCGACTGGCGATATTTTCGACGGAGACCAACGAGGTTGTGAAACAGTTCGATCTTCCAAAAACTGGAACGTTGTATATGGGTTCCCGCTGGACGCCTGACAGTCTTTCGGTCGCCTATCGTGACGCCAATCAAGGTTATTGGCTCCAATCGATCAACGGCGGCGAACCAGCTAAAATGGACGGCCTACCAAACGAAAAGCTCTATAATTTCTCGTGGTCAAAAGACGGCAAAAAGTTTGCCTTTGTCCGCGGCCAAGAGATCCGCGACGTCATTCTTATTCGTTCCGATTCTTAGAATCTCGTATAAAACCTGTGGCCTGATCGTGCTAACGCTGTTCAATTTCTGCATTGAAGTAGACGGCGATACAATAGTGGTCAACGGGTAAATTATGGAGATCTATTTTCAGATCGTTCGGGATGCTGGGGGTGTTCGGAAGGCTCGTGCGGAGCTGGCAGAGGCCAGTGTTTTGGGGCTTGATACCGAGACGACGGAGCTTGATCCGCGGCGGGGCGATCTGCGTTTGGTGCAGGTGAGCAACGGGAAAGAGACATTCGTTTTCCACATGCTGCCGTTTCGAGGAACGGCTAAGCGAGCATTCGAAACGGCGGATCGAAGCTTGTGAAACTGCAACAACTGCTATCAAGTCGTGCATATCGCGCCAAGCGCTATTTCGGCGGCTGACGATTCATAAGATAATTGGCTCGGGCGAGAAGTGCATCGCCTCACGATCTTTGATATCTAAATTGCAAAAACCTCAAAAACGCCGATTTTTGTTACAGGCTGTTACATTGACGAGAGTGGCGAAATGTGACAAGAATCGATGAAAACGCGATGTTTGTCCCAGGTAGTCCCAGGCGCGTTTCGTCACGTTTGGACAAACATGTGAGAAACCGGCCGCCCGCTAACGCAGGCGGTTCCGACCTGATCAGCAAAATCGCGATGTTTGTTCGGGTGTGTTCCGTTCGCACATGCACGGAACGGAACAAAAATGAGCAAAAGCGCGATCTTTGCGCCACCTTGCGCCACTCGCGCCACCAACTGCTGGCGCAAGAATGGGCAAAAACACCGATTTTTGTTCAATCGTGTTCCGTTCGGGCAGATGCGAAACTGAACAAACATCGAAGAATTTGTCGTTCGCGAGTTGAGCCGCCAGAGTAGTTGGCAATTCGAAACCGATCGCGCGTGTTTCAACGAAATAAACTCCAAGACAAATGGTGATGAAAGCGGCTAGGCAACAACTTTTCGGTAAGGTAGTGCATCAAACAATTCGTTGCTTACAAGCTAAATTACGGTTACTATTTCAGAAAATGCATTAGTTGATTCCACGGAGGAATAAATGTCCAGCGAGATCTTGAAAAAAACTGCAGCGTATGCGTTAAGTATTGTTCTTTCAGCGGGCTCGATAGCGATCATACCGGCATCGATCCATGCTCAATCGACCGAGGCTGCAAAGGTTGACGATAAAAAGGCCAAGAACAAAAACGCGAAGAAACCTAAAGCCGAACCGACGCCGTCAAATCAAACCGCCAAAGATCTTTCAGTAAAGGAAGACCCTTCGCAGATCGGCAAACGCAAAATAAATAGCGGATCTGATAAACTTTTTGGCTGGCTAGGCGGTTCGCAGGATAAAGAGATCGCCCTCGGCCGCCAGTTGGCACTTGAGATCGAACAGCAGGCAAAACTCGTCGAGGATCCGCTCGTCACGGAATATGTCAATCGTGTTGGGCAGAATATTGTCCTCCATTCGGATGCGAAAATTCCATTTACCATCAAGGTCATTGACAGCGACGAAGTCAACGCTTTTGCACTTCCAGGCGGATTTTTCTTTGTAAATCGCGGGCTGATCTTGGCCGCAGACAATGAAGCCGAACTCGCCGGCGTAATGGCTCACGAGATCGCCCACGTTGCGGCCCGTCATGCGATGGAAAATCAGGGCAAGTTGACGGCGATCAACTATGGTTTGCTCGCCACGATCATTTTTGGTGGCGGGGTCGCAGGTGCGGTTGCTCAAAATGCCGGCGGAATTGGTCAATTGCTGAGTTTTCTGCAGTTTAGTCGCTCTTCCGAACGAGAAGCTGATTCACTTGGGGTTCAATATTTGTACGCCTCAGGCTACGACCCGTCTGGCATGGCGACGATGTTCGAAAAGTTGAATTCTAAGAATCAAAAAAAGCCGGGAACACTGGCAAAGGTATTTTCGTCTCATCCGCAATCGCTCGATCGACGCGATGCCAGTCTTTCTTTAGTCTCGCGATTTCCTGAACGCGAAGAGTACATAATCAGTACTTCGGAGTTTCAACGTGTTAAGGCTCATTTGCTGAAACTTACGAATGCCCGCGCTGGCGTCGGTAGCGACATTGACGAAGGCGGAAGTGACGACCGTCCTACGCTTAGACGGCGGCAACCAACCGATCCGGCCGCAGATCCAGACGCGGCCCCGGGTTCATCGAGTTCATCCGATGAGCCGCCGAAACTGAAGCGACGAAACGAACCGGGTACTTCGCCATCACCGACGCCAACGCCAGAACCTTAGTTCTTCTGAGGTTTAGATTGATACTCGAATGCCCGCTGGTCGCTGAGATCGCGGGCATTCTAATTGAACGAGATCCGCACAAGTCCGTTCAATTGGTACTGAAGGGCGTATGCGAAACGGCATTACGCATATGGTTCAGCCAATTCCCAAAAGGTAACACTTCTGAAGTACTAAACGATGATTCAACAAAACCGCCGCCGGAATTCCGTATCCGAAAGCGGTTTGCACAAAGTATTAGAACCCAGTTCCTTTATTGATTCGGAACCGTTTGCGTAGTGGTTGCGGGTCGAACCGCCGCTTGTCGTTGTGAAATTACGGTCGTAAGAGCCTGAGGGATCTGATTCGTAAGGATATCTCCTTGATTTTCGATGATCTGATCAATGAGTTCAAATTTTTCTTTGTCAAAATCCTTGGTCATAAGAACCCCGTCCTTATCGATCGTCATTGGATAGATCCCGAATAGCTGATTTCGGAAATTCTGTATAAATGATGCCTCTTCTGCCGGCAGAACCTTCAATCGCTCCGGGTCCGGTTCAGGCACCGAAGCACCGATCAATTGAAGCTGCTCTTTTGACTTGGCAACGAAATCGCTGTTCGGATAATCCCGCACGATACGCTGGAAATATCTTGCCGCCTGATCTGTTTCTTCTTCGAGTAAATACGTATTAGCCAACTTGAAGAGGGCTTCGTCCATGTTACCGAAGTCAGGGTATTTATCCAATATTTCGCGGTAACGCGACTGAGCACCCTTAAGACCACCTTTGCCTTGCCCAACCGATTGGGTGTAATAGTAATTCGCGATCAAAAGATTGTGCATCCCAAGATTGTTTTGAACCTGTTCGAGTCGCCGTTCGGCGTCTGCCTTTAGGATCGTATTCGGATAGCTTTGAAGCAAAGCTTTAAGCCTTACTTCCGCACGCTTTGCTCTGGTTGCATCTCGGTCTGGCAGTCCGATCTGTCGCATCTCAGATTCCGCAATCTTTAAAACGACCCGATCTGCTAACGGATGTGTCGGAAAGAACGTCAACCAATCTTGATATGCTCCAATAGCTTGGATCAAGGCACTCGACGACCCTTCCAAGAAAAACGAATCTGCGATAGCCAATTTCGACATCGGCAGATATGGTGAGTCAGGGTAGGTCGTAACGATCGTCTGGAAAAGCAATCGACCTACGTCAAAGCGCTTTTTGCGCACTTCTCGGGTCGCTTTTACAAACAGCTCACGATCTCGGCCAGGAATAACCGAGCCTATCAACTCGTCGTATTCGTCATCACCGCCGCCACCAAATATCCCCAAAAACTTCTTCTTTTTCTTTACCTCGCGCGGTTTACCGACATCAGATTCCGGATTAGCACGGGCCGAAGCCGTCTCAACGAGAACTTTTTCCGCTCTACTTTGAAGGTCCGTTACTTGAGTTTCTAATTGGTCTATATCGGAAGCTTCGTATTTTTCAGCACGATCGACCTTTCCACGGAGGCTGTTTATTTCCGACTGAAGCTGTGAGGCCTCTTTTTCAACCGACCTTAGACGATTCAGAGCCGAATCCGGATCCTCCTTTGCACCTTTGTCACCATCGCCTTCGTCCTTAAGTACCGAGATAGAGCTCGACGCTGAGCGACGGACCGTCTCAAGCTTCTGTTTCATAACCTCAAGCCGTTGCGAAGCAGTTCCGTCGCCGGGCCCTGCTTGACCAAAACCGGAAATACTCAGAGCGAACGAAAGCCCAAGAAAAATAAACGCATTAAAAAAACTTCTATTCATACGATTGCTATGTTGATCGGGTCGCCGTCAAACCCAAACTGTACCCTTTTCTAACATTTCCCGCGTTGCGGCTACAGGGTCTTCTTTTCCAAAGATAGCAGAACCAGCAACTATTATTTCCGCTCCGGCCCCGACGACTTCAGCCACATTCGTTGCATCGATCCCGCCGTCGATCTCGATCCGTGTTTTAAGACCTTGATCGAGGATCATTCCCCGAAGCCTTCTTACTTTATCGATCGAAGCTGAAATGAATGATTGTCCCCCAAAACCCGGATTTACAGACATTACGAGGACAAAATCTGCATAAGAAAGTGCTTCTTCCAAACGAGAGAGTGATGTCGCAGGATTTATCGCGATCCCCGCCTTTGCTCCAGCATCACGAATAGAGGTTAAAGTTCGGTGCAAATGAACATCAGCTTCAACATGTACCGAGACCATGTCCGCACCCGCCTCGACGAACTGTACCGCATATCTACTTGGCTCTTCGATCATCAAATGCGTATCGATCGTCATCCCGGTCGCTTTTCTGAGCGATCTAACTACCGGCAGCCCGATCGTGATGTTCGGAACAAAACGTCCATCCATCACATCGACATGAAGCACGGTCGCACCGCCCTCTTCAACTTGAGAAATTCCTTCGCCGAGTCTCGTAAAGTCGGCCGAGAGTATCGATGGTGCGATTTCAAACATTGACGATATTCAAAAAGTTAGTTGCTGTTTTTCAGATCCAAGTTGCATTTCCTGCTATGGCCTTGTGGCTGGCCGTTGATCAGTACCAGTACCAGGGCGTTCTCTCGTCATCGGATTCGACGGCGGTTTGATAGAGGTGTTTTTGTTCTTATCACTGCCTGTTCCGCCATCCGGCGTCTTCGAAGGGTCAGCTCCCTTTTCCTTGTCGCCGTCATCCGATTTGTTCGCATTGCCTTCTCCGGCTGTGTTCGCGATAACATCACGCTTTGTATCGGCCGTCTTTTTCGCAGTATTTGAGTTCGTTGTTGTCTTAACTTTCTTCGGTTTGTCCGAAATCATTTCTTCGATCTTCTCGGTGTCATCGGCCTCAATATCCTCTATCAAGGATTTCGGCGTGTCTGCATCGACCCCTGCCTTGCTTGTAACTACAAGGATAAGCTGACCTGTTTTTACAGTTTCACCCGGCCGCGGTAACTGCTCAAGAACAGTATTTATAGGCTGCGAACTTGGCCGATCGGCTCGTCGTTTGATCTTTAAGCCAAGGGCCGCTAACTCGCGTTCGCTTTCCACAAAATCTTTTCCCACAAGTGCTGGAACTTTCAGCTCAGATCCGGTGAGCGACATGTAAACTACGCCCGCCATACTTGCAAGGAATGCCCCAAGTAAAACGACGAGCAATATTAACTTGCCCAACGCACTAACCCCTGTTGCCAAAAGACTCATTATAGTTCTCCGTAATTCTTAGAGAGCCTGAAAAGAAAATATTAGCACTATAGCCCTAAAGAATAAACGCTTTACCGCAATTTCCAAGAGGTTCGGACGAAAGCCATTCGGGCATTTGGTCACTGTCTTTAGCTAACTCCGTTTCAACCTCGCTAGAAAAAATCCGTCCATTTGATCACGATGGGGAATTGTTCGTGCAAAACCATCCAGAGTAATAAACCGTTCCGCGATCAACGGGTCTTGCTTGGCAAAATCTCGATCGGACTCTAGAAAGGCTTCTACGACGACTTCATTTTCTTCTTTTTCGAGCGAACATGTTGAATAAATGAGTTCCCCGCCGCTTTTGACCATCTTCGATGCGTTCTTCAATATCTGGAGTTGGTTACGAGTTTTGTCAGCAATTTCTTCTTGAGTTATCAAGTAACGAAGCTCCGGATTGCTTCGGATCGTCCCGGTACCGGAACATGGTGCGTCAACAAACACCGCATCGAATGAACTATCCGGGAATGGCAACTCATTCTCAGCATCTATTTGGACCGCTTTTACCTGCTCAATGCCCTGTAAATCAAGAGACCTTCGCATATGCTCGATACGCGAAAATGATCTATCGCCGGCGATCAACGTCATATTCGAATTCGATCCAACAATTTGCGCCGTCTTGCCGCCTGGAGCCGCGCAAACATCCAATAACTTTGAGCCGTCGCGGGAAATTATCGAAGCACCGACCAACTGCGATCCTTCATCCTGAAAATGGATCTTTCCAGCTTTATAAAGCCGTCGCAGCCCGTCGGTTAGCTTCGTCTCAAAATAGCAATTTTGAACAAATTTCGATCGTGCAAGGTCGGCGATCTCAACTAACGTCTGGTCATCGGACTTTGCCGTTGTGCGAAATGAGGTCGGCAAGCGGATATTGTTCGCCTCAGCTATCCGTTCAGCCGTCTCAAGACCGAATTGGCGTTCCCAACGCTCGATCAGCCAAAGCGGATGCGACGTCGCAACCGAGATTCGCTCGATGTCCGAATCAAAAGTGAATACGCTTTCGTCACGGGTTGCTCGTCTAAGAAATGCATTGACGAAACCCTTCGCAGAACGTTTTCTTGCTCGGATCGCGAGATTTACCGATTCATTTACTATCGAATGCGGCGGCACTCGATCGAGGAACTGAAGCTGGAAAAGACCGATGCGGCATGCGATCCGGACCTCGAGATCGATCTTCTTCCCATTCGCAAAAACGTCGATCACCTTATCAAGATATAACTGACGGCGCAAAACACCATAAACGATCTCATGGCACAGGCCAGCATCTTTCGGATCCAGATCGTCTTCATATTCGGGCAAGATGGTCGACGAAAACTCATGATCTCTCTCGATGCGAATGAGAACGTCAAAAGCGACAGTTCTGGCGGGTGAAATATTCATTTACAATGGAACAGGTGAATAAAGTTCATCCATAGCGATCCCGTTTTTTCTTTATAACCTCAACATTCTAACTTTGATTGTTTCAAGCATGGCACTTAATTAAGCTAAACCTTCTGCTCCACCTAATACAAAGACCTTTTGCAAATGACCGATTCCTTAAATTGGTCTAGTTCGATATCCTAGCGGTTTAGCTAGAGAATAAAGGATGATGGATCCGATCCAGACTGACAACTATTCGATCACCTTCGAGAAACAAGGCGATGTTCTTCGTGCTTATATAGAGGGCGAGCGAGGTACACTCGAAATTGCCCGATTATATTGGCTCGACATTGCCCATCGTGCTATCGAGTCGGGGCACAAAAAGCTTCTCGTTATCGAAGACATTCCGGAAGTGATCGCGATCTCGGAAGTACACCAACTCGTTACAGACTTAGCTCAATTACCAGTACGCGACATCAGTGTTGCATTCGTCGATCTGTTCTCTCAGCATAAAAGCCTCAATGAGTTTGGCATCCTTGTAGCCGAGAATCGAGGTCTTAACCTTCGTATTTTTGACTCCGAAGAACTCGCAATTGAATGGCTGAACGCGGTCGTTTAACAAAACATCATTCCTGGTCGTATTTGCCCGCTATTCAGAAACTCTTTCGCCAACACTCGGCGTTTTCCTTCCGATTGAATCTCTATTACTGAGATTACTGTGGTACTGCCGCACGATACAAGAAGCTCACCTTCGCCACCAGGTAAAATTGTTCCTGATTCGGCCTCTGATCGACCTTCTGCGACATTCGCGCGCCAAATGGTAAACCTTTTTCCGTCAAGAAAAGTAAACGATGATGGAAATGGCTGAAAGCCTCGAACTCTATTTACGATTTCGTGAGCGGCATAGGTCCAATCGATCTGCCCATCAGATTTTTTCATCATCGGTGCCAGGGTCGCCAACACATGATCCTGCGGTTTTGGGTTTATGCTTCGCAGATTCTTTAAAGTTTCGCTACATAGAACAGCTCCATCGACGGCAAGTCTTTCCATCAACTCGACCGACGTTTCATCTTCACTGACCTCGGTCTCAATCTGCAAAAGTATATCGCCGGTATCTAACCCTTTGTCCATTTTCATCGTGGTCACACCCGTTGTTACTTCACCGTTTACGATCGCCCAATTAACCGGTGCTGCACCGCGATATTTCGGCAGCAATGAAAAATGGACATTGATCGCACCGTTCGGGAATGCCTTGAGGAACGCTTCGGGCAGAATTCGTCCATATGCAACGACGACGGCAACATCCGCATTCAACGATGCAAATTCATCAGCAGCTTCTTTAGTTCGAACTTTGGTCGGCTGGCAAACGAGAATTCCTCGCCCGAGCGCGCATTCCTTAACGGGCGAAAATACGATCTTGTTGCCGCGGCCCGAAGGTCGATCAGGCTGTGTATAAACCGCAACAATTTCATGACCTTCATCGATCAAACGCTCTAGCGTCGGAACCGCAGCCTGCGGCGTTCCCATAAAAACAATTTTCATACGATTAAAAACACAAAAGGCAACAGCGAATTGTCCGCCGTCGCCTTTCGATATTTCAACACAACTTAAAATCCGCAGTGATAATTCGAACCCTCAAAAAGGCTGTCCCACTTGCCGTCGGACCGCATGTAAACGTTAAAACCAGCACCTTCAAAGGATTGAACGTAAGAAAACACCTCGCTCACGCCGTCGCCGTCAATATCAAACACATCTAGCAAGAGTTCGTGATAGATGCCGTCATCAACCGTGGAGATCTCGCCGTTCATCACACTGTCTTCTTTTATCGAATTGTATTTACCGAAGCCCATTTGATATTTTCCATCCGGGCCTTTGTCAGCGATAAAAAATAGAGTGTTTCTCGTAGTGGCGTCGGGCTTTACCCAGAAGGAACCAACAAGCTCGATCTTGCCGTCTCCGTCAACATCAATAGCTGTCAAATTGTGGTAATCGCGTGTCTCAATAATTTCTGCAGAATTCCCTTGTTTCGCAAATTCCGCTTTTACAAGATTGTCCGCCAATACGCGTTCAGCGGGCGTCGGCAATCTTCGAACACCCATACCTTTCTTCGCACCCGGGGCATTTGTCGCAAGTGCCATTACTTTACCCGCAAGCTTTGCTTTGGTCGCGCTTAGGCCCACCGTAGCAATATTTTTAGCACAATCGGAAGTTGGGTCAGAGCTCTTAACCGTAATTGTACCGTTGACAGCTCCACCGAAGATCAATCTGTACGTCGCTCCCTTTTTGTAATAAGTCGTGTTAAAAAGCTTAAGTTCTTGGGCCGTCGCGTCGCCTCCGGTTGGTGCATCGAGTCCGCCCTTATCGATCCAGCCTATCGGTTCGAGCATTTTTCCATCGTTCAGCACTGCAAAGATCATTGGCTTTGGCGGCTCAGATCTAGTCTTGCGCTGCGCAATTGCTGTAGATCCAAAGATGACAGCAGATACGACGAAGCAACTAAAGGCCCAAGTGAGTAGATCCTTGATTTTCATATTCGGTATAATTGGCCTATTACTGCATCTTTCTTGCGATCGATTTGCCCTGCATAAACTGCAGCAAATATTCACGGCCGCCAGCTTTTGAATCGGTCCCGCTCATGTTGAATCCGCCGAACGGATGCACACCTACCAACGCACCCGTACACTTTCGATTTAGGTAAAGATTACCTACGTGAAACTCTCGTTCGGCACGCTCGAGTCTTTCTTCAGATGCCGAATACAACGCACCGGTTAGCCCAAATTCTGTGCCGTTCGCGATTTGAAGAGCGTCGTCAAAGTCTTTCGCCTTGATCACGGCAAGAACCGGAGCAAATATTTCTTCCTGCTCGACAGTGTCGCCGGCCTTAACGTTAGTGATGATCGTGGGCTCAATAAAATAACCGTTAGTTTCGTCGCCCTTTCCGCCAGTCGCTATCTCTCCACCTTCGTCAAGACCCTTCTTGATGTATTCAATGGTTTTATCGAACGCCTTTTTATTGATTATCGCCGCAACATTTGTTGCGCCTTCCGTCGGCTGGCCGACATTCAACTCTTTGGTCAACTTTACGATCTTTTCGAGCAGTTTATCGTGAACCTTTTCATCAACGATCAGCCGTGAGCAAGCCGAACACTTCTGTCCTTGAAAACCGAATGCAGCCTGTACGACTCCGGTCGCAGCCGAATCAATATCGGCATCGTCTGCCACGATGATCGCGTCCTTTCCGCCCATTTCAGCCATAACACGCTTGATCCACACCTGTCCTTCGCGAGGTTTCGCCGCGACCTCATTTATGTGTAAGCCGACCCCTTTCGAACCTGTGAACGAAATGAATCTTGTCTTCGGGCTAGTTGTCATCGCTTCGCCAGTCGCGGAACTTCCGGTCAAGAGATTCACAACACCATTAGGCAAACCGATCTCGTCAAGCACCTCGATAAATTTCGCTGCAATCGTCGGCGAATCAGACGAAGGTTTCAAAACGACAGTGTTTCCGGTCACGACAGCGGCCATCGTCATTCCCGCCATGATCGCTAAAGGAAAATTCCACGGAGGAATTACAGCCGCTACACCAAGCGGTATATATTCGAGATGATTGCGTTCGCCAGGAATTCGCGTTACCGGCTGCTCCTGTCCCCAACGCAGCATTTCACGACCGTAGAATTCCAGAAAGTCGATCGCTTCGGCGGTGTCACCGTCCGCTTCAGCCCATGTTTTTGAAACTTCCAAAACCATCCACGCAGAAAACTCGTGTTTCCGTTGTCGAATAATGTCCGCGGCTTTGAAAAGATACTCAGCACGCTGAGTGTGCGGAACGAACTTCCAGGATTTAAATGCTTCGGTCGCTGCGTCGATCGCCTTTTCGACGAACGAAATATCCGTATCAACTTCCGAAAAGACGCCAACTACTTCATCTTTCTTTGCCGGATTGTAGCTTTCAAATTTCGATGCGAGCGAAACTTTTTCGCCGTTGATAGTGCACGGATATTCACGGCCAAGCTCCGATCGAACCTTGCCGATAGCTGCCATCATCGCCTCTGCATTTTCAGGCTTAGAAAAATCTGTAAATGGTTCGTTCTTAAATTCATCCAACATTCTTTGTGTTTGCATAATATCACCGATTCATCTGTTTCTTAATTTCATTCAATTCCCACTCGTCGAGCAGTTCGGGCAGCTTCGGTTCGTCGTCCCGTTGCCATGCAATGACAAACTTTGGCTTCTGCGTGTCGCTAGAATGCTCAACGTAATTCAAAATCAATTTCCACCCAGCAAGCAGGTAAAGATTAAGTTCGCGGACCGAGCCGACCTCGGCAGTCAATCTTGTATCGTCAATGCTCATTCCCACTTCCCCGTTTTTTGGAGCCGTTTTATTTTTCGCTTTGCGAGTTCTCGTTTTAGCACTGTCATTCGATCTAAAAACACGATGCCGTCGCAATGGTCCGTCTCGTGAAGAACGCAGCGTGCTGCAAGGTTCGTCAGATCTGCTTCGAAAAGTTCGCCTCTCACATCTTGTGCACGAACGATCACACGCATGTCTCGTTTTACAGTCTGAAAAAGGCCCGGAAACGAGAGGCAGCCTTCGTCACCGATCTGTTCGCCTTCGACGCTGATTATCTCCGGATTGATGAACGCGAGCGGATTCGGTTGTCCTTCGTCATCCGAAACATGCATCACGAAAAACCGTTTGGATATGCCGACCTGCGGCGCGGCAAGTCCAACACCGCCGGCGTCGTTCATCGTTTCGAACATGTCCGCGACCGTCGCCGCAAGCCCATTGGAAAAGTCTTCTTCCCCGACCGGCCGGCCAACCGTAAGCAGAACGGGTTCCGGATAGTGAACTATCTCAAGCAAAGGCATAAGCCATAGTTTACCGCAAACCGTTTCTTGAGTGTTAGTTAAATGAAGAAAAAACGAGATCGTTCATTGATCCGCAACCATATCGCTAGCGAACGCTTCTTTTTGATCACTAGCCCATCTATTCGTCGCTGAGAATCAAAAAGGGGCCGAATGTCGTATCGAAGTTGGCCAATCGTCAACCGGCGAACTTCGGCAAAATGCTGCAATTTCAGAGTTTCAAACTTCACGACATCTTTTGCTTTCGAATCGACAGAACAGCTTACCTCAAGAAACGCCCGAAACTCGATCGCATCTTCGAAATGCTTCTTTAAAGAAGTAGGACTGAACTTTTTCGCATGCTCTCGAAACAGTTTCTGAAATTCCTCGCCCAAGAACTTGCCTGTAACCGGCAAAAGCTTTTCAACCTCGCGTAGCCGCTTCCCGATCAACGAGTCGGCAAATATTCGAATTTCTTCGCCCGCTGAAGCCGCAATATCTTGAGCTTCTTCAACAGAGATCCCAGAGTCTGAAACCGCGGAATCCGGATGGTAAAAATACTTCTCAGCAAACTGACGATCAGTATATAGCCTTGCCAACAGGTCCTGTTGTTCTTTGAGTGCCATCAGCTTTTGTGCTTTCTGGGTTGTGATCTGAGCAATTCTGTCGTGTGTTCAACCACCGATGGAACCGGTTCATGGGCCGGGTCGGTCAGAAACTTGCCTGTTGTTGGTGCCGGAAGTACAGATAGCGCATTTTCTTCTGAGTCCCGAACCCGACTGGATCTCCCTTCCTTTCGGCTTTCGTTGTAAATGACGTAAATAAATGACAATGAAGCAAAAATAATAAACAGAGTAAGAAGCACTCCGGAGGCGACGCGGGAACCATCCAAAATAAATTTAGTGATGATCGTGTAGATGAGAAAACAGAGCCCGATCACGACGACAGCTCCCAACCCGCCAAATCCGAATTTCCCTAAATTCTCAAAGAAGCGTCCCCTCGCTGCATCTTTGGCATTGCGAACTTTTCCAAACTGCACGGCAAGACTTCCCGCTGTTTCCATCAGATTCATTCCACAGGAACGGCAGAATTTCTGTTCTGTCGCGTTCTTGTCACCACAGTTAGGACAAAACATTCGCTTCATTGTTGATGATCTCGCGGGCCGAATCGAGTTCGGTTAAAAGTTCGTAGAACTCCGGAAACTTTTCGTCTCGTTCCAAGATCGCCCCTTTTATATCACACCTTATGTTTACCTCACGAAATACGTTCCAGATCTCTTCCTCGGTCGTGTGAGCGTGCGCATCTATCAGCCGATCCCCGTGCCGTTTTGACCCAACGAAATGCAGCTGAACAACACGGTCCGTCGGCAATTCGTCAAGATATTCTTTCCAATCAAAACTTAGATTCTGGGAGTTAATATAAAGATTTGTAACGTCCAGTAGCAATCCGCAATCTGTCTCATCAAGAAGTTTGCGAATAAACGCGGTTTCCGACATTTCGGACGACGGATATTTTAAGTTGTAAGTTATGTTCTCAAGGATCAAAGGTGTAGAAATTCTTTTCTTAACCTTTTCGATGTTCTGATTAAAAGTTCTCAATGCTTCGTCAGTGAAAGGAACCGGTGCAAGATGACCGATCTTGATCCCGCCGGAACGCGTAAAACAAATGTGATCGCTAAACCAGGCGGGTTTTACGATCTCAACAATTTCCGCGACCTTCTCTAAATATTCCTGATCGATCCCTTCAGCACTTCCTAACGAAAGTTCGAGCGAATGCGGAATCAGCGGAAATGTCGCGGCGAGAAGTTCAAGTTCATCTAGTTTGGTTTTGGGTGCATCAATGTAATGGTCGGTCGTGATCTCCAAGAGATCGATCTCTTTGCGATTCAAAAAGATATCAGTCCGAAGGTTTGGACGAAACCCGAGACCGACTCCGAGATGCGGCAAGTTCTTCATCTTAACTACAACCGCCGCATCCGCCTCCACAACTGCTTCCGCAACTACTTCCACCCGAACTGCAACTACTGCCGCCACCATCGCTAGACCCGGAATCGCTTCCGCAAGATGAGCCGCAGGCTCCGCCGCCCCAACCGGCCTGTTGCTGGTGTTGGGCACGGGCAAATGTGTCGTTATAGCTTGAAAAAGCTGTTCCGGCGAGGATACCGGTTCCGAAGATTCCCACCGAAAGCAAAAGCGGATCGACGCCGGCAAACCCGCCTTCCGAAATCGCCGGCCGAGGATTGTCGCCGATGTACGGAGCTTGCGATCGGTATTTCAGATCGGAAAATGCCAAGTTCAATCGGTCAAGATATTGTTTCCCGAGCTTCGTCACCTTCGGCATTTTGCCTAAAGAAATCGCGATGGCAAACCCGACGATAGTTATAAAGATTGCAAAGACCACAGTAAAGTTACCGAGCAGCATCGCGGTAAGGATCTTAAAACTGCCGACTCCCGCGATCAATCCCGCCGCGATCCAAGCATATCTTTTTGCCTTTGCCGCAACATCCGGGGGCATTAAAAACTGGCGATTCGCAAGATCTATATCGTATTGGTGTGTATATTGTTCTAGCTGCTTGACCAATCCAGTCTTCGCATCAAAAACTGTCGATGCTTCCCGCCCGGAACCGATCCATTCATACGTTATGCGTTCGATCGCCGGAAGTCGGACCATCTCCGGCTCTTTCGCTGTTCTCTTTATACGATTGTTAGTGCCATCGATCTCAAATTCGACTAACTCTTTTTGTACAAGCGAGAAGATAAGGGAGCGGGCAAGCTCATTTGGGCCACCTCGAAGATACGCAACTTCGTACGGGTCTATCTCGGGCGGAATTGCCGGTATCGGAAGTTTATCGGAACGGTCCAAGGTGGACCTAAAATAACCTTGTGTTAGAAGCACAAGAATCGAAAACACACCAAACAATACCAAAAAGGCCGGGCCGGCAAGATTTGTTAGCGGGTTGTCGATCAGAAAGTCCATATAGGAAAATCCTCCTGTATAGGCTACTACGAATGTGGAAGAACTCCGTTCCAATTGTAACAGAAAGTTAATGTGCGCCGATTCAAAACATTTCTTTCCGTTGGCGTTGAATTAGTATTAAAATCAAAATGAAAACATGCTCAAACCGACCCTGATCGCAATTCCTTTTTTCGCGTTGATGATCGCGCTTGAGGCTTGGTTTGCGTCCCGGCGAGATCCTCTCGCGTACGAGGCGAAAGACGCTTGGAACAATATCTTTATCGGTTTTGCGAGCGTTGCGTTCGGTGCTTTCTTTGGGCTGTTCTTTGGGTTGGTTTACATCGCCGCTTACGAACTCGCTCCCTACAAATTCCCTGCCGAGGCGTGGTGGACTTGGGTTTTGCTCTTCTTCGTCGATGATTTCGCTTACTACTGGTTCCATCGCGTCAGCCACGAATCGCGGCTTTTCTGGAATTTCCACGTCGTTCATCACTCGAGCGTCTTTTACAATCTCTCGGTCGCAGTCCGACAAAGCTGGTTCGGCGGTTCAGTTCATTGGCTGTTTTACGCGCCGATAATGCTGCTTGGTTTTGCTCCGTGGATGTTC
>JBGTKQ010000134.1:0-6270 GCA_041744555.1 Pyrinomonadaceae bacterium | reverse complement strand
CGGAGGGTATCGCAAGGTCGATCGAAGCCTATGCCATTTGGACCAAGACCGGTACGAAAGATCATACGCAAGGTGGATCCTACGGGTATCTGAAATGGATGATGGAGATCGATGCGCCGCTGCTCATAATGTCGGCACTGGGCCTCGTCATCGCATTGTTCCGCACAAAACACCGATTCGCTCTTTTCGCAGGAATGTGGGCACTTGGGCTTTTTATCGCGTATTCGATTATTCCGTACAAAACACCGTGGCTGATGCTTTCGTTCACGTTGCCGATGTGCATCGTTGCCGGATATGCGATCAACGAACTAGCAACGTCGAAAGAGCTTTGGAGCCGAGCTTCGGCCGGAATTCTTGCTGTCCTAAGTTGTGTGATACTTGCTTGGCAGACATATGACCTTAACTTTGTAAACTACGACAACGAACGGCTGCCCTACGTTTATGCACACACCGACCGCGAATTCTTAACGATGGTCGCCGATATCGAACGATTTGCGGAAGTTGCCGGAACGAGTCGGGAGGCAAAGATACAAATAGTGTCGCCAGATTATTGGCCGCTTGTTTGGTATCTACGTGACTACAAAAACGCTGCATTTCATGGCCGAATGGCCGACGCGGCAAATGCCGAAGTGATCATCACGAAAAAGAATCAGCAAGACTCAGAAGCGATGCGGCGGTTCGGAAATGAATACGACTATCACGCCTCGTATAAACTGCGCCCCGGCGTTGAACTCGTCCTGTTCGTTCGCAAAGACCTTGCCGTGCGTTAATGGTAGACAGATCTAGATCCTAATATTGCCTATCTTTTCAGGCTTCTTATCTGAATCTTTCTTTAAGTACGGAGCTTCGTCTTGTTCGCGTTTGTCGTTCTCGCCTTTTGAATGCCAACGCATCCATTCCGCTGGTGCGTCGAATGTCTCGCCGCCATGTGCTGTAATTCGCGGACGAATTCGACACATTACCGGCGTGTTCGTGCCGACGCCCGAGATTATAGCTTGTCCTTTTGTTAATGCCGGGAGCTCTGCGAGCATCGCACGCCCCGCACCTTCGACCGATTGAGCCACGGTCTGTTGATCCATCGGATTTACTATGCGCATGATGATCTGCGTCATACACTGCGAAAGAACATCCTGATCGAGCTTGCCCGGCCGCTGTGTGATCAAACCAATGCCGACACCGAATTTGCGGCCCTCACTAAGGATCTGTTTCAAGACATTCGTTGAAACAACGCTTGCACCCGACGGAGCAAATCTGTGTGCTTCTTCGAGCAAAGTAAACACTGGAAAGTCCAGAAAATTCTCGCCCTTTTCTGATTCACCGCGAGTCGTCATCATCCTCGCTTTGTTAACGCGACGCAGCAGCGAACCCACGATCACCTGCTGCTCATGTTGTTCTATGTCGGAAAGGTCGAGAATGGTGACGCGTCCTGGTTTGTAGAGTTCTTGTAGCTCGATGTGTTCGTGCGGGTGAAAGATCGAATCCTGACGATCGAATCGGGAATCTAGACGCCAAAGAAGCCCTTGTATCGACGACACGTTTCCACCATCACCCGCGTCTTTATCATCTTTTCCGTATTGCTGCCGTTGAACCTCGTCTCGCAGATCGAAGTAGCTGTACAAATAATCGCGACGTCCTTCGGCCTTTAATCTATCGGTCAAACTGCGAAACGCCTGCCGCAGAAAATGGAGCATCTTGTCCGACGTGCCCTCGGGAAGCAGATACTTAACGTCGGCTTCGGTCAGCGTCGAAAAGCGAACCTTTATGCTGTTAGGCGTGAAGATCTTTACTTCCGGTTTGTAACCGTCGGGATCTGCAAAGCCGGCATCGCCCTGTATCGAAGTCATCGTATGATATTCACCGTGTGGATCTACGATCAGAACCGCGGCCCGATTGTAGGGTTGCATCAGCTCTTCTACGAGGACTCCTGCCGTGTACGATTTTCCGGAACCGGTCGAAGCAAGTATTGCAAGGTGCGTCGAAACAACATCCTTGATCGAAAGCACGACCGGCACCTCACCGGCACTTCGCGTTAGCAGCGAGCCAATATGTGCCGATCCGTTTCCACCGACGCGTTTTGAACTTAGCATCGCCGACAGCGTTTCGCTCGATGCAAGATGTACTCGATCACCAGGTTGCGGCGGAATTCGCGGGTTCACAAAATCGCCAAGCGACGCGCTGAAATATCCGATCGTCTCGACGGTTATCTCATAAATATCCGCCGTGCCCGCGTCCATGCCGATCAGGGCCGCGAGTTCCGCCGGCGCAACCTGTGGGTAGGCCAGGAACGAATCGGGCAAGCCGCGGATCAGCCTTCTCGAACTGATCGTTCCCACGATCCGCCGGAGTTCGTCGCCTTCATCGGTTTCGTAATAGACGAATTCGCCGATCCGGGTTTGTCGGTTGTCGCGGGTAACGAAAAGATATTCGTAGGGTAGCTTTCCAGGACCCTTTACGGTTCCGATGAGCAGATCGGTCGTTTGAACCATAAATATTGTGTAAGTTAGCTAATTCGCAGTTATCATATCATTAGACCACTAAGTGAAATTGGGCCAAACATGAGCAGAACGATAATTCAAAAAACCAGTCACGCAATTCTGATCTGTTTTAGTATATTCGTCGCATCGTGCAGCAACCATTTAAAACCGTCCGTTGACGACGTTGAGATTGGCTCAAACTCTACGATTTCGACAGCGCTACCCGATTTCTCTGTTCCGGACGGTTGGGTTGTTTATGCCAAACCAAAGCCCTTGAGCCGTGAAATCTATTGTGCAAACTTAGCCATTAAAGGAAATGAATGGAAGGTTGGCTCTCAGAACGGGCAGTTACTGATTTCCAACTATTCTGCTTACAACGAACTAGAACAGTCGGCGAAGCTTCCTGCAAACTTAAAGAAGATCCTCCTGAATAATATGTCTAACGGAGTCGGTATGCACGGATATTTGCATATTGAACAGTTTGCGAACGGTTGGTTAATCGGTTCGGACGATGGGGAATGGGGTGGAAAACTCTATTGGTTGAGCAACGAAGGCGAACAGGCAATTGAACTTCTCAAAGACAACATCCGGGGAATCATCTCAAGCGGAGATACTGCGTTCATATTGGCCGGTCTAGCTCACCTGACTATTGATGAAGGGATGATTTATAAGGTGTCCGCTAGAAGAGATGGAAAATTGCAGAGTGAGGTAATACTCGATCTTAAGGCACAGCCGCAAAGTTTTGTCGTAGCAAATAACTCAGTTTTCATACTTTTAAACGACAAACTGTTGCGATTAGAACCTAATGGACAGACAAGCGTCTTAGCAGAATCGGATTACCAATTACTCTACCCAAACTCGATGGCCATTACATCTTCAGGTGTGATCTATGTCGGTATGCGACTCTTCTTGGTTCGATTTGTGCCAGACGGAGACGGCTTTCGAGAAGAATGGCTAGTGCGCCAAGATTGCACAAAGTTTGCCGAGAAAGAATTTGAATGTGTTTGTAAAAAGGTTGCAAAGACCTAATGATATGTTTCATTCCGTCCGCGATAAGAAGCGTTTCGTCACAATGCCGATTCGGAAATACGGCTTTATGAGGTTAAATTGAGAATCAACTATGACCTCAACGCGAGACAAGATAATCAAATGGCTCGGGATCGGTGGAGTTTGGACGCTTTTTGGCTTTTTCTTTGCCAGCCAGCTTGCGCTCCAGAATCAGTTTTCGCGTAACCCAGTTCCGTTCTGGCAGATACTTTCTTGGCAGATGGTTTCGGGTTACGTCTGGTTTGCCGTGAGCCCGCTGATACTTTATTTAGCTCGACGGTTTCCGTTCGAAAGCGGCCGATTGAAAACATCTGTTCCGGTACATCTGGTTGCCGGCGTCGTTATTGCCCTCGCTGTTCTGGCGATCGGAGCTTTTCTATTAACCCAGATGGGTTATCCGCCGAACCGCGTATTTGCCAGCTTTTTTGAAGCATATCAATATTTTCTTTTTATTAATCTGCATCTCGCTATCCTGATCTATTGGGCCGTTGTCGGTATCCGTTCGGCCTACAGCTATTATCAAAAATACCGCGAACGTGAGCTTGCAACTTCGCAGCTTGAAGCAAGATTGGCGCAATCGCGGCTGCAGGTCTTGAAGATGCAGCTTCATCCTCATTTTCTTTTCAATACTCTGAACGCGATCTCCGAACTTGTTCATCGCAACCCAGACGCTGCCGATCATATGCTGACGGATCTCAGCGACCTTTTGCGCATGTCATTTGAAAATCTCGAGGTGCAAGAGGTTTCGCTAAAGCAAGAGCTCGAATTCTTGAGAAAATATCTCGAGATCGAACAGATGCGTTTTAACGACCGTTTGCGGGTCGATATGGACATCGCCCCGGATACTCTCGACGCAAGCGTGCCGAATATGATCCTTCAACCGCTTGTCGAAAACGCGATCAAGCACGGCATCAGCCCCAAAGCCGAAGGCGGTCTGATCGAAATAAGTGCCATCCGCTCGAACGGGCATTTGCAGATAAGCGTCAGCGATGACGGCGTCGGCGTGAAGAATAGCAATGAAGATCCGCAAGAAGGCGTTGGTCTTTCAAATACGCGTCGCCGTCTGAAACATCTTTACGGAGACGGGCATCGATTCGAATTTGAAACAGCCGGACGGCAAGGTGTGCGGATTAGCCTCGAACTTCCGTTCCGCGAGATCTAACGAACGCAGATGACACTAAGAACGCTGATCGTTGACGACGAACCTTTAGCACGCGAGCGTGTTAAGCGTTTTCTGCGCGATGAGTCGGACGTAGAAATAATCGGTGAATGCGGAAACGGAAATGATGCTGTCTCGGTGATCAAAGCTGAAAAGCCCGATCTTGTCTTTCTAGACATCCAAATGCCCGAGAAAACGGGCTTTGAGGTAATCCGTTCGCTAAACTCAAAGAACTTACCGACTGTGATCTTCGTAACTGCGTATGACCAATATGCTCTTCAGGCATTTGAGGTCCACGCATTGGATTATCTGCTGAAGCCGTTCACCCGGGATCGTATCCATCGGGCCGTTGCACGCGCTCGCGAACACATTGGCGGCAAGCGCCAAGGCGGACTTGATGAACGTTTATTTGCGCTCATCGCTGATCTCAAGCAGGAGAAAAAATATCTCGAACGACTCGTCGTGAAGACGACCGGCCGTGTTTTCTTTCTCAAAACAGATGAGATCGATTGGATCGAGGCTGCAGGCAATTACGTTAAGCTGCATTCCGGACGCGATTCGCACATGATCCGCGAAACGATGAACGGGCTCGAAGCCAAGCTCGATCCCGATAAGTTTTTACGGATTCACCGTTCGACCGTCGTACACATTGATCGGATCAAAGAATTGCACCCTATGTTTAGCGGCGATTATGCCGTCATCCTTCGCGACGGGACCGAACTCGCCTTAAGCAGAAATTACCGCGAACGCTTTCTCGAACTATTCGAAAATCAAAATTAGAAGCGTTTTACCCCAACGACGTGCGTCTCGTCACAATTCGGTTTTCAAGAAACTATTCAATGACTAGAATCGTAATACGGTCAAACAGGCCCCAAAGATAAATATGTCAACTACCAGAAAGATTTTCTCAACACTACTTTTCGGCGTCATTATCGCGTTCAAAGGTTACGTGATCGTGATCGGTCAAACAAAGCCGGTCTTGGTCGCTCTAAACAAGAATGACGCGACAATGTCGATCATCGATCCAATGACAATGAAGGTGACCGGCGTGGTCCCGACCGGCGATGGTCCGCACGAAGTAGTGCTTTCGATTGATGGAAAGATCGCATACGTTGCCAATTACGGTGCACAAACGCCGGGTAGCACGATCTCGATAATCGACACGACAACAGCAAAAGAACTCAAGCGAGTCGATCTTGCGCCGATGATCCGTCCGCACGGCATTCAGTTGATCGGCGACAAGCTTTATTTTACAGCCGAATCGAACCGAATGATCGCCCGCTACAACACAACTAGCGGAAAGGTCGATTGGATGATGGGAAGCGGGCAGAACGGAACTCACATGGTCGCCGGAACCACAGATCAAAAGAAATTTACAACAGCCAACATTGGTTCAAATTCGGTAACGATCTTCGAATTTGCGAACGGTGCGGGAAACCCCGGACAGTCGAAGATCAAGCATGTCGCGGTTGGCGGACAACCCGAAGCCGTCGATATTTCGCCCGATGGAAAAGAAGTTTGGACCGGGTTGAACGCAGATGGAATGGTTGAAGTGGTCGATGCGGTCGGCTACAAGTCCGTCGCCAAGAT
>JBGTKQ010000133.1:0-6005 GCA_041744555.1 Pyrinomonadaceae bacterium | reverse complement strand
ACACGATCAAGTCTCTAAATGTTTTGCACGAATTCTTACTGTTTCCTGAAAACTGTTTCCTGACTTCTTCCTAACACCTCAAACAAAAACTCAAATATCTCAACATGCCGCCGTGCATCGGCCACCGATTCGCCCCACGTGTAAAGCCCGTGGCGGCGGAGATAGACGCCGTGGCAGTTCGGATTTTCGCGGAGCACGTTCTCGATCACGTGTGAAAGGGCGATGTAATCCTGCGAATTATCTACGATCGGAACGGTTTCTTTGTGTTCGTGGGTCGCGACGCCCGAAAGCCCTTTAAGCATTTCGTAGCCTTCCATCTCGATCGCACCTTGCTCGTAAAAATGATCTGAAAGTATCGTTCCCCAGACCGAATGCGTGTGCAATATCGAACGGGCCCGCGGTACGTGGCGGTAGATACACAAATGCAAAAGTGTCTCGGCGGAAGGCTTGCCAAAGCCTTGAACAATGTCGGCGTTGTCGTCGAGTTCAAGGAAATTCGTCTCGTCAAGATCGCCCTTTTCAATGCCGCTTGCCGTAACACAAACCCGCATCGGGTTCCGAGCGAGCATCATGCTGAAGTTCCCGCTTGTACCCAAGACCCAGCCGCGGCGATAAAATTCGCGTCCCGCCAATGCAAGCTCAAGCGATGGTTTGATGTTCTTTTCGTCTTGTTCGCTCATTCTATTCCTCGTCTTGCCTTAGCTTCTCCAGCACCGAAAGATCCTCAAGCGTTGTAACGTCACCGGCTATCTTTGATCCGGATGCGATCTCACGCAACAGCCGCCGCATTATTTTGCCTGAACGCGTTTTTGGCAGCATGTCAGTGAATCGAATATCGTCAGGTTTCGCGAGAGCCCCGATCTCTTTTGCAACATGTGCCCGAAGCTCGTTCTTCAAGTCGTTGCTTCCCTCACGTCCGCCTTCAAGTGTAACAAAGGCCGCGATCGCTTGCCCTTTGATTTCGTCGGGGCGACCGACGACCGCAGCTTCGGCGACCGCTTCGTGCGAGACCAGTGCAGATTCCACCTCGGCCGTCCCTAACCTGTGTCCGCTTACGTTTATAACGTCGTCAACGCGGCCCATCATCCAGAAATAGCCTCGGTCGTCGCGTCGGGCACCGTCGCCCGCGAAATAGAAACCGGGAATCTCGGACCAATACGCTTGCGTGTAACGTTCATCGTCGCCCCAAAGGGTTCTAAGCATCGAAGGCCACGGATGCGTTGCGACCAAATAACCACCTTCATTTGGCCCGACTGGTTTCCCGGACTTTGTGACAACGTCGAGAAGAATGCCGGGTATCGGGCGCGTCGCTGTTCCCGGCACGGTCGGCGTCGCTCCGGGTAGCGGCGATATCATTATTGAGCCCGTCTCAGTTTGCCACCAAGTATCGACGATCGGGCAGCGGCCTTTACCGATCACTTCGTGATACCACATCCACGCCTCAGGATTTATCGGTTCGCCAACCGTTCCGAGCAATCTCAAAGACGAAAGATCGTGTTTCAAAACGTGCTGCTCACCCCATTTTATGAATGCCCTGATCGCAGTCGGCGCAGTATAAAAGATTGTGATGCGATTGCGTTCGATGATGTCCCAAAACCTGTCAAAGTCGGGAAAATTCGGTGCACCTTCGTACATAAAAACCGTCGCTCCATTTGCGAGCGGGCCGTACACAACATAGCTGTGGCCGGTCACCCAGCCGATATCCGCCGTGCACCAATAGACGTCTTCTTCTTTCAGATCAAAGACCATCTTGGCGGTGTAGGCAGCTTGGGTCAGATAACCGCCGGTCGTGTGCAAGATTCCCTTCGGCTTTCCGGTCGTGCCCGATGTGTAGAGAATATAAAGCGGATGTTCGGAATCGAGTTCCTCAGCCGGACAATTCGCATCGACCGTCTGCATCAGTTCATGCCACCAATGGTCGCGGCCCGGCTTCATTGCAACGTGCGAACCCGTTCGCCTGAACACAACGACGTTCTCAACACTCGGAGTTTGTACAACGGCTTCATCGACCATATCCTTCAGACGGATCTCAGAGCCTCGCCGATATCCGCCGTCTGCCGTAACGATCACTTTGCATCCGCAATCGATAACGCGATCGCGGATCGCATCCGCTGAAAATCCGCCAAATATAACGGTGTGCGTCGCACCAATGCGCGCGCAGGCGAGCATCGCGATCGCAAGTTCCGGCACGAGCGGCATGTACAAAGCAACGCGGTCGCCTGTGTTTACTCCAAGCCCCTTTAAGACATTCGCAAACTTTGAAACTTCTCGGTGAAGCTGTAGATACGTCAGCGTTCGCTGTTCCCCCGGTTCGCCTTCCCAGATCATCGCCGCCTTATTTTTTCGCGGAGTCGTTAAATGACGATCGAGACAGTTGTAAGAAATATTGATCTTTCCGCCAACGAACCATTTCGCGAATGGCTCGTTCCATTCGAGCACAATGTCCCATTTCTTGAACCAATGAAGCTCTCCCGCCTGCTTCGCCCAAAACGCTTGCGGATCAGCTGCGGCCTCTGCATAAAGCTTTTCATATTCTTCAAAGCTCTTTACATGAGCATTTGCGGCAAAATCTGCCGGAGGCGGAAAAACGCGGTCCTCGGTCAAGATAGATTCAATGACGGTATTCTCAGACATTGTTGAAGTATAAGGCATCGGATAATCTGCTTTAAAATATGCTGGTGTGCAAGAATGAAAAACGGACGGGCTTCGAAGAGAACGATGAGCGGAACTAGTCTAGATCGGCTGCAATGGGCCGTTGAAATAATGGACATTCAGCCGGGCGATCAGATCTTGGAGATCGGATGCGGACGCGGGAATGCCGTGCGCCTCGTCGCTGAAAAGTTATCGACAGGTCACATCACTGCCATAGACTGTTCGGAAAAAATGACAACGGTGGCTGAACAGTCCAACGCTGAACTGATAGTTTCCGGCGTTGCGACCATCTTAAACACAGAATTTCCCGATGCTACTTTCCATCCGGCGAGCTTCCGTAAAATATTCCTCTTCAACATCAATTTATTTTGGATGGATCCTGCCGCTGAGTTGAACGAGGTCCGCAGGTTACTCAGGCCGAACGGGATTTTCTACATTTTCCATCAACCGCCGCCGGGACATGAGCCCACGGAATACGCCGAGAGATTCCGAGAGAATCTGAGCAAAAATAAGTTTGAAATTCGCGATGTGATCTTTGGTAAGTTTGAGCCGATCGGTGCCGTGTGCGTTATATCGCGGCCGAGTTAGCCGCCGATAAAGCTCATCGTTCTGCTCGCAGGCTTGAATTCCGGATCGTTGATGTAATGCCTCGGTTCTTTTTTTAGAACCACAGAACGAATAAATTCTGCGACCTCTTTATCACTTGCACAACTTCGCAAAACGCCGCGAATGTCATGCTCTTGCGTCGAAAACAGGCACGTTCTGATCTGCCCGTCCGCGGTTAGCCTAATTCGCGAACATGCACCGCAAAACATCTCGGTAACCGGTGCAATTATGCCGATCTCTCCCGGCGATCCATCGGCGAATGAGAAATTCCAAGCGGTCTCGCTTCCGCGAGTTGCGTCTTTCAGAACCAGCGGAAATTCGGTCTCGATCAGTTTGCGGATCTCTTTGCCCGAAACGACCTCAAGGCGATCCCAATTGTGGCCCGAATCGAGCGGCATATACTCGATAAACCGCATACTTACCCCATTTTCGCGAGCAAACCGGGCGAGCTCGACCACTTCGTGATCATTGCGGCCGCGAACTATAACCGCGTTGATCTTTACGGGATCGAATCCCGTTTCCTTCGCTACGCGGATCGCTTTCAGCACACGATCAAGCGAATCAACACCGGTTATATCGGCAAAATTTTCGCGGTCAACGCTGTCGAGACTAAGGGTAACTCGATCCAGCCCGGCTTCTTTCAGCGCGATGGCGTGCCTTGGAAGATCGAAACCGTTTGTCGTAAGAGCGATGTCTTTCAGCTTCGGTTTTAACGTTGCGAGCTGCCGAACCAGGTCCGGAACGCCTTTGCGTATCAACGGTTCGCCGCCCGTTAGCCGGATCTTTTCGATTCCAAGCGAGACGAAGATCTCCGCCGCTCGAGCGATCTCTTCGAATGTAAGAATGGTTTCTTTACGAGCGAGCGGGGGTTCTCCGTTAGGCAGGCAATAAAAGCAGCGAAAGTTACACCTGTCCGTTAGCGAAATGCGCAGATCGCGTATCGATCGGCCATGTGAATCCGTAAGCATAACTAAAAAGTAAAAACCAAAAGCTTAGGATAGCATTACGAAGGGATGAACGCGCCGTCTGAAACTTTTAGTTTTTAGCTTTTCGCTATTAGCTCTCGAGCGTTTCGCTTTAGCCCGCCCAATTTCGTTCGCTTGATCGCACTTTTGCGAAAACGGGTTACGTATTCGGGGTGTTCCATCTCGATTAGCGTTTGCGGTCGTATGGATGTCTCGTCGTTGCGCGGTTCAAACCTTTCGTCGTCGGTGGGTTTTTCAAATCTATTCCAGGGGCAAACGTCCTGACAGATGTCACAACCATAGAGCCAGCCGTTCAAGTTTTCGGCGATGTCCACTGGCAATGTTTCATCGCGAAGCTCTATGGTCGCGTACGAAATACACTTTCTCGAATCGACGACATATGGCCGGACGATCGCATCGGTCGGGCACGCGTCGATACATGCCGTACACGTCCCGCAATGATCCGTGACTATCTCTTTGCGACCGGAAACTTCAACATTCAGCAAGATCTCACCGAGAAAGACCCATGATCCTAACTCTGTTGTGATCACATTTGAATGCTTTCCGATCCAGCCAAGTCCAGCACGCACGGCCCACGCTTTTTCCATTATCGGCGTTGTGTCAACGCAGACCTTTCCTTCGATCGACGGATCTTCTAACTGGAGCAGCATTAACAGCTTACGCAGCTTTTCTTTGACCACGTCGTGATAATCGTCGCCCCACGCGTAACGCGATATTTTGCCCGTCTTTTCATGTTCGTGCGGAGTAAAATAATTCACCGCCGCGACCAGAACGGTTTTTGCAACCGGAAATATAAGACGCGGATCGACTCGTTTCTCCGGTTCGCGTGCCATCCAAAGCATTTCGCCTTGATAGCCGCCGCCGAGCCATTCGTTTAGCTTGATCGATTCGTCTTCCAGCCCATCGGCCCGTGCGACACCGATCTTATCGATGCCGGATTCCGCCGCCAGCCTTTGGATTGTTGATAAGGAAAGTTCCACCGGAAGCCTGCTGAAGCAGGAACTCCAAACTATTTACTGAATGCGATAGGCCTTCGCACTCCAAACAACTACGACAACTCCGTCGAGGCTTTCGGCGACCGTTCGCAAACCGCGGTCAAGATTGCGATAGGCGTCTGTGTTTCGGCGAACGTTGTTTGTCGCCTGACCGGAATACGCCGCGTCGTACCAAACACCGTCACGCATACTAAAACTCTTCCCGCCGACGCTTCGCGTGCCAGACGTAATCGGAGTCGACCGTTTCGCCATCGTTCGACCGCGTTCCATACGGTTATCGCGTTGTACGTTTTTGCTGGGCCCTGCCTGGCTGTCTAAAACGTTGCCGGCCGACGGTATTTCCGATTGTTTGCGGCTTAAAAGTTCCAGATCTTCTTTTACCTTCGCTTCATCGCGAACGGATTTTTCAGCTACTGCGGGAACGCCCGCTGACATATCTTTCGGTTGCGTAACCGGTGCCGGTGCTGCGGCGGGCGGTGGCGGCGGCGCCATCGTGGGCACAGAACGAGCAATATCCGCTCCGTCTAAACTTTCTGCTGATTTTAATTCCGGCGACGCAGCCGGAGCGGCACTTCCCGCCGAGCCGATCGCCTCTTCGCCGTTCATAGTTCTTTCTGCCATAGACGCTGAATTTGAATTCACCGCCACCGGCACCGAATTGGCCGTTGCGTTTGCCGAAGCATTCGTTGTTGCCGTTTGCCTTTGCTCGGTTGCCGGCTGAGGTTTGTTTGCGACGGACATTGCAGTCTCGCCAGACATACCGCCG
>JBGTKQ010000132.1:0-5823 GCA_041744555.1 Pyrinomonadaceae bacterium | reverse complement strand
CCGCAGATCGCCGAACGCGAGGGCATCTCTACGGCAAACGCCGGCAAGCTGATGTGGCTGCTTAACAAGGCCGGTTTTGTTAATTCGACGCGCGGTACCAAGGGCGGCTATTTTCTTGCCCGACCGTCGAGCGAGATCTATCTAAACGAGATAATCAAGGTGCTGGACGAAGACGTGTTGAGCTCGCACTGCGAAAGCTATACGGGCATTCTCGAAAAATGCGTCCACACAGGCGACTGCGGCATACGGCCGGTGATTGTCGGGCTGCACGAGATAGTTGAGAACGCTCTGTCACGCATAACGCTGGCCCAGATGGTCGGAACGGAAAAATCGGTCGATGCGATGTTTCACAGCATTCAGGGAATTCATAGAACGATCGAGCCGCAAAGGGTTTGAGAAAAAAATATGTCGACAGCAGCAGAATTACTTACAAACCGGGAATACAAATACGGGTTTGTTACGGATATCGAAACAGAGACGATCGCGAAGGGATTGTCTGAAGACACTGTGCGGCTGATCTCCGCAAAAAAGAACGAGCCCGAATGGCTGCTCGAATTTCGGCTGAAGGCGTTTCGTCAGTGGCTGAAAATGACCGCGCCGGACAACTGGGCAAACTTCGATTATCCGAACATAGATTTTCAGAACATTTCTTATTATTCGGCACCGAAACAGAAAGAGAAAAAGGCCAGCCTTGACGAGGTCGATCCAGAATTGCTGCGTACTTTTGAAAAGCTTGGTATTCCGATAACCGAGCAGAAAATGCTGGCAAATGTGGCGGTCGATGCCGTGTTCGACTCGGTCTCGGTCGCGACAACGTACAAGAAAAAGCTGCTCGAAGCGGGCGTGATCTTTTGCTCGTTCACCGAGGCGGTCGCGGATTATCCCGAACTTATCAAAAAGTATCTCGGCTCGGTCGTGCCGGTCGGTGACAACTATTACGCGGCTTTGAATTCGGCGGTTTTCTCGGACGGCTCGTTCGTTTTTATCCCAAAAGGCGTCCGCTGCCCGATGGAGCTTTCGACATATTTCCGGATTAACACACAAGACGCGGGGCAGTTCGAACGCACGCTGATCGTCGCTGAAGAAGGCGGTTACGTGGCGTATAACGAAGGTTGTACAGCTCCGCAATTTGACACAAACCAGCTTCACGCGGCGGTTGTCGAGCTTGTTGCACTTGACGATGCAGAGATCAAATATTCGACCGTGCAGAACTGGTACGCCGGGGATGAGAACGGCAAGGGCGGAATTTTTAACTTCGTTACGAAGCGCGGAGCTTGCCGCGGCGTGCGGTCGAAGATCTCATGGACACAGGTCGAGACCGGGTCGGCGATTACCTGGAAATATCCTTCGGTGATACTGCAAGGCGACAATTCGATCGGCGAATTTTACTCGGTCGCGTTGACCAACAATGCACAGGTCGCCGATACCGGCACGAAGATGATCCATCTCGGCAAGAACACAAAATCGACCATCATCTCAAAAGGAATTTCAGCAGGAAAGTCGAACAACAGCTATCGCGGGCTTGTGAAGATAATGCCGAAGGCCGAAGGTGCTCGAAACTATACGCAATGCGATTCGATGCTGATCGGTGGAAAGAGCGAGGCAAACACGTTTCCTTACATTGAGGTGATGAACAACACCGCCAAGGTCGAGCACGAAGCGACGACCTCAAAGATCAGCGAGGATCAACTCTTTTACCTACAACAACGAGGCATCTCGCAGGAAGACGCCGTCTCGCTCATCATCAACGGCTTTTGCAAAGAAGTGTTTCGTGAGTTGCCAATGGAATATGCGGTCGAGGCGACGAAGTTGTTGGGATTGAAGTTGGAAGGCAGCGTGGGGTAGCCGCGATGTTAGGGAGATAAGCAATGGATATTTTCTTCTTGGGTGTGTGGGACACTCCGATTAGCTCGTACCTGGTATTTTATATTCTGATAGGGATCGTAGGATTTCTTGCTTGTTATTGGAACCGATATTTTCTGGCTCTCATTATTCCTATCGTCGGTTGGTTTGTCATCGGGGATTTTCAAGATTTCTATCGATACAACATTGGCCCGCCAGACTATTACGTCTTTCAGGTTGTGTTGTCCATGGTGTTTGGCGCGACGGCGCCCGTCATCGGGGCGGTAATTAGTAGGCGCAGGATTAGAGTGTATAAAGAAGCATAAATAGGATTTAACCACGTTGTGTTTTCGCTAGTCGTGATAAATACGCTGCTACCTATCTAATTGGAACAAGAGGATGACGGTCGTTGGATCGCGGAAATTGATGAGCTAGCAGGCGTTCTGGTTTACGGTCAAACAAAGTACCAAGCTATTCGGAAAGCTAAAGTTTTGGCGATAAATGTTATTGCCGACCGTTTGGAGAACGAAGATTGAACAAATGTTTTTAAGCCATGCAGATAAGCAAACGATCATTGAGATTTGCAGACGCAATGACATTTCGTATTGCGCTGTTTTTGGCTCGTTCGCACGAGGTGACGCGACGGCTGAGAGCGACGTCGATTTGCTTGTTAGGTTTTCGAAGCCAGTTGGCTATAAGTTCTTCGGAGTGGCCGATGAGTTGGAAACGGCGTTAGGAAAACAAGTAGATTTGGCCACGGATAAAATGATCGGACCGTATATTCGTGAGAGTGTAATGCACGATCTGCAAAAGATTTATGAAGAAACCGAACAATTCGCTCCGGCTCCGGCATATTCTTGATGCTATCGAGATGATCGGCAGTCATTTAGAAGGGGTTGAGATCGCAAGTTTTCAGATAGATCGCAAAACCCAAGATGCCGTCGTTCGGCAACTTGAGATTATCGGTGAAGCGGCCGCGAATTTAACACCCGAATTGAGGGCAGCGAACCCTAACGTTGAGTGGAAAGCTGCGACGGCGGCTCGCAATCGGCTGATTCACGGATATTTTGATGTCGATCCGGATGTAGTTTGGGATATTGTGGAAAACGATTTGCCAATCCTAAGAATACGAGTTGAGGAGATAGCGAAGAGCGTGAGATGAAGACAATTCAACCACCAAACCAACCCCAACCAAAAGGCCATTACAGCCCTGGCATCGAGCACAATGGCTTGATCTATGTTTCGGGGCAATTGCCGATGTCGCTGGACACGCGGGAGCCGTTTACGGGTGATGTCGACGCGCAAACGGAGCTTGCGTTGCGGAATGTTGAGGCGGTTTTGCATGCGGCTGGCAGCGATCTGAGCCATGTTTTGCAGTTTACGATCTATGTTTCTGACATGGAATTGTGGAGTGCGGTGAACGCCGCTTATGCACGCGTGATGGGCGATCATCGTCCGGCGAGGGCGATCGTTCCGGTTAAGGATCTGCACTTTGGGACAAAGATCGAGATACAGGCGATCGCGGCGTTGGCGAACATTTGAGATGCAATATTACGGCATAGATTGGTTGGCGACAGTTGCCGGATTAAGTGGTGTTTATCTGATCGGGAGCAAGAACAAATATGGGTTCCTGATAATGATGGTTGCGAGTATTAGCTGGATGTCGGTTGGGTTTATGATCGGTAGTCTGGCTTTGATCCTCGGGAGTGCGGTGTTCTTTTCGTTGCATGTTCGCGGCTGGCTCTCGTGGAAGCGCGATGAGCGCGAAAAAGGATTTTTGGAGACGCAAGAGATAACCGTAGCGAAATGAATTTACAGATCTTTCAGGTTGATGCATTCACATCGAAACCGTTTGGCGGAAATCCGGCGGCGGTCGTGCCGTTGGAAAAATGGCTGATGGACGATGTAATGCTCAGGATCGCCGGTGAAAACAATTTATCGGAGACGGCTTTTTTTGTGCCCGAAAACGGTAAGTATCACATCCGCTGGTTTACGCCGACGGTCGAGGTAGACTTGTGTGGCCACGCAACACTTGCGACCTCGCACGTGATATTCAATGAACTCAAACTGGAAAACGAGATCATCCGGTTTCATTCGGATCGAAGCGGAGAACTCGGGGTTGCACGCGACGGCGACAAACTCGTTCTCGATTTTCCCTCGTATCCTATGACCGAGATCGAAGCGGTTCCGGATTTAGTTGAAGCCGTTGGTGTGAAACCGAATCAAACCTGGGAAGCTCAGGGAAATATGGTTTTCATGCTTCTCGACAGCGAAGAACAGATCAAGGCACTTCGCCCGGATATGTCGCTGCTCGCAAAATTGCCGTACGACGAAGTGATCGTGACCGCGAAAGGCGAGAGCAGTGACTTTGCTTCTCGGATGTTCGCCCCGCGGATCGGCATTCCGGAAGACCCTGTCACGGGTGCCATTCATTGCTCGCTAATTCCATACTGGGCCGAAAAATTGGTCCAGGACAAGCTCTTTGCCCGGCAGGTGTCTGCCCGCGGCGGTGAGCTTTTCTGTGAACTCGTCGGCGACCGAGTGAAGATCGGTGGGAACGCGGTGACCTTCTTGAAGGGTGAAATAATGGTGGAAGTTGCACCACAGAGTTCACAGAGAGCACAAAGCGTTTGAGGAAGCCAAAACCTCAGTGAACTCTTAGTTCTCTGTGGTCAGAAAATTATGCTGTTAGAAGTTAAAGACCTGCATGCAGGCATTGAAGGAAAAGAGATATTGAAGGGCCTTAATCTTCAGGTGAAGAAGGGCGAGGTTCATGCGATCATGGGGCCGAATGGGTCGGGCAAATCGACGTTGTCGAAAGTGCTGGCGGGGCATCCGACGTACGAAGTGATCTCGGGAGAGGTTCTTTACGAAGGCAAGAATCTGCTTGACCTCGAACCGGACGAACGCGCACGCGAAGGGGTTTTTATGGCGTTTCAGTATCCGATCGAAGTGCCGGGTGTTTCCAACTCGCAGTTTCTGCGGCTCGCCTATAACGAGAAGATGAAGCATCTGGATCAAGAAGAGCTTGACCCGCTTGAGTTCAACGATTACCTGAAAGAAAAGGCGAAGATCGTCGATATGGATCCACAGTTTTTCAAGCGTTCGGTAAACGAAGGCTTTTCGGGCGGCGAGAAAAAGCGTAACGAGATATTGCAAATGGCGGTGCTTGAGCCGAAACTTGCCGTTTTGGACGAGACCGATTCGGGGCTTGATATCGATGCGTTGCGGATCGTCGCCGAGGGCGTCAACAAGCTGCGAAATTCAGAAAACGGCATTATTCTGGTGACTCATTATCAGCGATTGCTGAACTTTATCGTCCCTGACGTTGTTCACGTGCTCGCCAACGGGCGAATCGTAAAAGAAGGCGGTAAAGAACTCGCACTTGAGCTTGAAGAAAAGGGCTACGATTGGGTGAAAGGCGCGGGTGCGTAGGCAGAATGAATAAGCTGGATAAGTTCATCGATCGTGAGATCTCTGAGGCCGAGCGGCTTTCGGCTACGGGCGATGCGGCCGGCGCATTTCGGCATCTCGAACGTGCTCATGTGTTAGGGCAATCGAGCACTTATCAGCACACACGGGTTCATTGGTTAATGCTGAAACACGGAGTTCGCGAAAAAAATGGTCGCGAGATCGCGGGACAAGTTTTGCGGATCGGCGGTGCGGCGACGAAGACTCCGCTTGGAATTTACCCCAAAGGTAACACCGGCGGTGCGAACGTTAATCCGCTGAAACCGATGCCGATCGATCCGGATCTGGCCGCGATTCTGGCAGAGGCCGGACGAGAACAATAGATTGGCGAAGAGCGAAATACACGAGGGTAATAGTACGGTTCCCGCGCTGCTGATTGCAGTGTGGACCATCGTCTTGCTCGTCGTCTTTTTTGCAAGCCGCGGCGAAGACGCTGGACGAATCGGTTCGCTTTTCGCAAATCTCGGTGGTGGACCGATCGTTGGGTCGGGGATCTTTAGCAGTTTGGTC